>DAIDUQ010000001.1:0-1595 GCA_027456605.1 Steroidobacteraceae bacterium
GCGATCGGCACGGTCTTCAGCCCCGCGCGCCTCCACGACTCGATGTCCTGCCTCGCCCGCCAGCACGCCCACTCGCCCACGCGCAGCGCGAAACGCAGGTCCTGCAGGGCGGGCAGGAAGCTCGCCGCGACGAGCAGGCCCCGCGAGGGGTGCTGCCAGCGGATCAGCGCCTCGGCGCCGGCCACCTCTCCGGTCTCGATGCTGACCTGCGGCTGGTAGTAGAGCACGAACTCCCCGCGCCCGAGCGCCTTGATCATGCGCAGGATGTCGAGGTTGTGATATACTTTTGCTATATCGCACACGCAGAGGTGCAGTGATGGATACCGCCAAGGTTTTCTGGTCGGGTCGGTCCCAGGCGGTGCGGCTGCCGAAGGACTACCGCTTCGAGTCGCGGCAGGTGCGGATCCGCCGGCATGGTCGGGCGGTGATCCTCGAGCCGATCGCGCAGGACTGGACGTGGCTCGAGGGGGTCATCGGGCCGGTGGATGAGACCTTCGAGCGCGAGGCCACCCAGCAACCCGCGGAGCAGGTACGACCGGATCTTGCGGACCTCTTCCGGTGAAGTACCTGCTCGATGCAAATGCCGTCATTGCGTTGCTGAAGGGTCAGGAGCGCTTTCTCGCTCGTCTGCGCCGGCATCGACCGGAGGAGTTCGCGATCTCTGCGATCGTGGCGCATGAGCTGTACTACGGGGCGTACAAGAGCGCGCGCTCGAAGGAGAGCCTCGCACGGGTCGAGGGGCTCGCCTTCGCGGTGCTCGAGTTTGATCAGGAGGATGCCCGGGCGGCCGGAGAGCTGCGCTCGCAGCTCGCGCGCACCGGAACACCGATTGGTCCGTACGATGTGCTCATTGCCGGCCAGGCGATGGCGCGCGGGCTTATTCTCCTTACGCACAACCAGAGGGAATTCCAGCGCGTTTCGGGTTTGCGGATCGAGGATTGGGAATAGGTCTTCCCGTGCCCAGGGCCGCCGCCCTGGACCTTCTGGCGCTCAGGCCGCCCGGCGCATCGTCGAGCGGGCGCGCGCCGCCATCACGAACCCCGCGAACAGCGGATGCCCCTCGAGTGGATTGGACGTGAACTCCGGGTGAAACTGGCTCGCGACGAACCACGCGGGGCACCGCCGAGCGCCCACAGGGAGTTCTGCAGCCCCTCGGCGAGCGCTACGTAGCTCTCCCCGCCCAGGATCACGTGCGCGTGCTCAAAGCCCGAGCAGGCGAGGCGAAAGTGGTACAGCCGGTGATCGAGGGCAACGCCGGCGACGTACACCCCGAGGTCGCCCATCTCGGTGAAATCCGACAGCCCCATCCGCCCGGGCTCGTGCACCTGGCGGAAGATCACGTCCCTCTCAGGTCCGTGCTTGGCCCGCCAGGCCCGGATCCGCCGCTCGAGCGTGCGGCGCACCCCGCGGGGCAGCTCGGGATAGCGGCGCGTGAGCTCCTCGAAAATCGCCACCGCTCGGATACCCGGCGCCGCCCTGAGCATCGGCACCACCTGCGCATCGAAGACATCGGCCAGCGGGTCCGGCCGGCGCCGTCCCCGCGGTTCGCTCTCCTGCGAAGGAAGGCGTGCCTCGCTCTGGATCCGGTACGCACT
>DAIDUQ010000002.1:0-1537 GCA_027456605.1 Steroidobacteraceae bacterium
CGGGATTGCCCGTCGGCCGGGCCGCCGCGTCGCAGCGCAGCCGTCAAGGCCGCCGGAGGTCCTCCGCAGGCGCGTGCGAGCGCGGGTGCCTCCCGCGCGAAGGCCTTGACGGCGAGAACGACGTGGCACCCTTGGACGACCAGGCAAGCCCGCCCCCACCTCTGGCGACACCCTCGCCAGTCCGACTCCGGCGCCCAACGCGCAAGGAGGCCCGAGCGCCTCCCTGCGCCCGGGCCCGAACGAATCCAACAGCGTCTCAATCCGTCGCAGCGAGAATCACCGCCGCCTCGGCGTGATCGGCGGCGAAGTCGAGGAGCCACGCGTAGTGGTCCCCGAACGGCCCGTCCCGGAACCGGAACGACAGGTGGCTGTAGGCGAAGAGACAGGCCGTGATCCCGGCGGCATCGGCGCTCATGCGACCGCGATACCCGTTACCCATGACCTCGATCCGGAACGGCTCCGAGACATCGGGCGCCATGTAGAACCCGCCATTCGAGAGCTCGTAGAAGTGCCAGTAGGCCCCCTCGTAATCGGCCGAGAGCTCGCGCAGCCACGCGAAGATCGTCGTCTCGGCCTCGAGCAGCTGCGATCCGAAGTGACGCGGCAGCGTACGCACTCGCTCGTGATCGGAAACGAGTGAAGCGACGACCGGTGAAGTGAGTGTCTGAGTGTTCATGGCGAGGCGCCTCGAGGAGGATTCGGGCGGGATTGCCCACCCCGCTCGGGCACGCCGCAGCGCAGCCGTCCAGGCCGCCGGAGGTCCTCCGCAGGCGCGCGCGAGCGCGGGTGCCTCCCGCGCGAAGGCCTTGACGGCGAGAACGGCGTGGCACACTGGGAACAGGCAATCCCGCCCCCACCGCCTCTCTCGCTCCGAGGCGAAGGCCCGAGGGCAGGCCCGATGCGTCACCCGCCTTGACGGACCCGCGGCTACAGCACCCGTGGGTGCCGAGCCGGCGCCGGGTCGCGCCGCTCCGGAGAGGGCTGCTTGTAGCAACCCCGGCACGCGATCACATGCGAGATGGTGCTCGCCGAAACGCCGAGCTCGGCCGCGAGCGCACGCCGGCTCTGGAGTGACGCGCCGGCGGCGAGCCACGCGCAACGCGCCTCATGCCAAGCGAGAATGCGCGCGACATCAGCGTCGCTCAACCGACGCGGGCGGCCCATGGTGGATGTCCGGGTGGATGTCATGGCGGCGTTCCGAGTGACACAGGCGGATTGCCTGCATCACACGTCCGTCACGCCGCAGCGCAGCCGTCCAGGCCACCGGAGGTCCGCCGCAGGTGCTCGCGAGCGCGGTCTTGCCGCGCGAGGCCTTGACGGCGAGAACGGCGTGGTAGGCTCCCTCGAGCAGGCAATCCGCCGCCCCAACCCCCCTCAAAACCCACTCCACGCCGCGACGCACCGCCACAGAGCCCGATCCCACGCATCCTCATGCCGTCTCACCGGGTTCCGAACGGACCGCCGTCCCGCGCGATAAACGGCGAATAGGCCACCCACTGCGGCGAGTCTTCGGCCAACAGCCCCATCCGCTGCAGAC
>DAIDUQ010000003.1:0-1731 GCA_027456605.1 Steroidobacteraceae bacterium
CGGTAGGGGCGCGGAGTTGCCCGAGCCCATGGCCGCGAACGGGTTGGCGCTCGAGGAGGAGGAGATGCCGTGGTGCTCCAGATGCACCACCTGATGGGTTTCCGCCTCCTTGATGCCCTCCCAGCGGATGTAGAAGATGAACGCCAAGGCTGCTGCGAGCACCAGCATCGTCGCGAGCGTCGGCCAGAGCGAGCCGCGATCGCGCGAACCCTTCGAGACCCGCGCCGCGAAGCGAATCTCGGGCATCTGTGCCGCATCCGCCTCCTGCGCCATGGACAAAGAAATCGGCCGAATGTGATCGAGCGCGTCTGGATCCTTCTCGCCCACGACGCTCTTGAACAAGGCCGCCTTCTTGTAGGATTTCCCTGCGGAGTGCGTGAGGATCAGCATGCCGAAGGCGAAGGCAAACGCAATGATCCAGCCGACGTAGCCGATCTGGGCGGCGGACATCTCCTGCGACACCCAGGGCGCGAGCAGGAATCCCGTGCCCGCCGCCTCGGCGAGGGTGAGTGCGACCAGCAAGACGTGCTGCCAGAGGGCCATCGGACGGGTGGCGCTCTGGTAGGAGTGCACCAGATACGCGTAGGCGTTCTCGAACACCGGCTTCGAGGAGATGTTCTCACCGAAGGCCGCGTAGTAGTCGTTGCACAGGCGCAGCTCCGGGTTGGGCAACCCGACCGGATCCCCCCGCCAGGCGTTCCCCGCGAGGCTGCGGGTGTCGGTTTTCAGCCGCTTGAGCTTGCCGATCTGGCCGAACAGCGGCACGGGGAAGGCGTAGAGGAAGTCGAACAGCTGCGCTTTCATCGCAACACCTTGGCTCTCGGTCTGGCGCCCACGGCGAGCGCAAGGGCGGCATCGCTGCGCTGCGCGTCGTGATTCACTGGCGGATCGCGAACGTGGAGGTCGCCAGATAGCTCCGGCCGATCAGCGGGTAGTAGATCCGCGCTGGTCCACGGCCGGCGTGAGCCGGCACGAACAGATCCATGCACTGCATCGGGCCGCCGACGAACACGCGGTACAAGGTACCGCGCGGCCCGCGGTAAACGTTGACCGGCGCGAGCCGCGAGAACGTGGGCTGGCGCTCGTGGAATCGCGCGTAGTTCCGATAGATGTCGACCCGCGGATCCGGTATCGGCAAGCCGGAGGACCTCGGCACGTAGGCATCGAGGATTGCCACGAGATTGCCGTGCGGCTCACTCAGCCACGGGGCACCATAGAAGCCCGGCACGTCATCGCGAACCGGCAACACGCGTCCCGAGGAGAGATTGCGCACCGCGCTCGCGAGATGCGGGCGGTCGCTGGTGCAAGCCCCGATCAGCGCCGGTAGGTCGCCGGCATGGGCTGTGCGAATAAAGCTGAACATCGAACGGCTCCGCAGCCTGCCGAGATCGATCGGCGGCTCTGCGCCCTGCAGCGGCGCACCTCCAAAATCGTAGGCGCCGGGCGGCAGGCCCGCTCTGCGCGCGGCGGCTGGCGGCGGTGCCGTCGCGGCCACCGCAACCGGCGTGTGAGCGGGGCGCCCATGCTGCACCTTCCACGCCAAGCGCTTGGCGCGCGCCGCGATGCGCTCGAAAAACGACGCGTTGGGCTTCGCCCGGGGTGGCTCGCCGCCCGCACTTGCCGCCGTGACCCCCGACGCAGCGCCGCGCGCTGCCGATGATTGACTTGCGCGGTAGGTCACACCGGTAAAGTCGGCCGGATTCGCCGTTCTCAGGCTCAGGTAGCGCGTCA
>DAIDUQ010000004.1:0-42345 GCA_027456605.1 Steroidobacteraceae bacterium
GAAGTCGCGCCGTCCTAAGCTGCCGGTCCATGAGCCTCGCACACCTGTGCGCCCGTCTGGCCCGCGCACCAGGCCTGACCGCCGAGCATGTTCAGGCACTGGCGCGGGAGGCGGTCGATCCGGCCCGCCTGTGCACGCCAGGGGTGATCGCCCGTGTGCCTCTGCCCGAACCCGTGCGGACGTACCTGGCGGCGCCCGAGCCTTCTGCCGTATGCGCCGACGTGCTGTGGTGCGAGTCGCACGACGCCCAGCTGGTTCTGTGCCTGGACGCGGCGTATCCGCCGCAATTGGCGGCCACACGCGGCGCACCGCCCGTACTCTACGTCCAGGGCGATGTCGGTGCGTTGCGACGGCCGCAGCTGGCGGTGGTCGGCTCTCGCCGCCCGACGCCGGCAGGGTGCCGCATCGGGCGCGAGTTCGCCGCAGCGCTTGCGCGCGCCGGGCTGGTGATCACCAGCGGGATGGCTTGGGGCATCGATGCAGCGGGCCACGAGGGCGCGCTCGAGGCCGGCGGCACGACGATCGCCGTGTTCGGCTGCGGTCTGGCCCATAGGTACCCGCGGGAGAACGGCGCTCTGGCGGAGCGCATCCTGCGACGCGGCGCGCTCGTCTCGGAATTCCCGCCCTGGGAGGCGCCCCGGCGGCAGAATTTCCCGCGGCGCAACCGGGTCATCAGTGGACTGTCGCTGGGTACCTTGGTGGTCGAGGCCGCCGCCGAGAGCGGCTCGCTGATCACCGCGCACTTCGCGGCCGATCAGGGCCGGGAGGTCTTTGCGGTACCCGGGTCGGTCCGCAATCCCCTCTCGCGCGGGTGCCACCAGCTGATCCGTGAGGGTGCCCATCTGGTCGAGACTCCGGCACAGGTACTGGCCGAGATCTCGTTTCATCAAGAAAATCAACAAAATATGCAAAATCCGCAAGTGCCCGCATTGGACAAGGAATATGAAATGCTGTTAGATGCGCTCGGTTTCGAGCCCGTGACTTTCGATACCCTCGCGGCCCGCTCAGGCTTGTCCGGCGAATCGATCGCTTCGATGCTGCTGATACTCGAGCTGCAGGGTCGTGTCGCGCCATACCCTGGCGGCCGCTACGGCCGAATCGATTCGGACTGACGCTGGATTCAATGACAACTGGCTGCGTTCTCGACGTCCTGATCTACGTCTACGACCACTACATGATGTCGGACCCCGATGAGCTGCCTGGCCGGCAGCAGATATTCTCCGCGCTCGCGCGCAAGGGCTTCACGAACGGTGAGGTCGCGCATGCGATGGAGTGGCTGTCGGTGCTGGCCGAGGGCTCCGAGCACGCCTCGAGCATGACCTCGGCGCAGCCGCGGCGTGCCGTGCGGGTGTTTGCGGAGGGAGAGCTCTGGCGGCTCTCGGACGAGTGCCGGGCGTTCATCACCCGTCTCGACCTGGACGGCGTGCTCTCGCCCGAGCAGCGCGAGCTGGTCATCGAGCGCACGCTGGCGCTGGATGTCGAGGAGCCTTCGCTGGAGCAGCTGAAATGGGTGGTGCTCCTGGCACTGTCCGTGCAGCCTGGACAGTCCGACGCGTTCGCCCGTTTCGAGGCGCTGATGGTCGGCGAGCGCAGGGTCGCGCGGCACTGATCGGATACGAGAAGACATGGCAGAGAATCTGGTCGTCGTCGAATCGCCCGCCAAAGCGAAAACCATCAAGAAGTACCTGGGCAAGGACTTTGAGGTCCTGGCCTCTTACGGGCACGTGCGTGACTTGGTGCCCAAGGAAGGCGCGGTCGATCCGGATCACGGCTACGCGATGCGCTACGAGGTGCTGACGAAGAACGAGCGCCATGTGGAAAGCATCGTCCGCGGCCTGAAGAAATCGAAAGCCCTCTATCTGGCGACCGACCCCGACCGGGAAGGCGAGGCCATCGCCTGGCACCTGAAGGAGATCCTGCAGTCGCGCGGCGAGCTCGACGGCAAGGCTGTGCACCGGGTGGCGTTCTACGAGATCACGCGCAATGCGATTCGCGAGGCGGTCGAGCACCCGCGCGAGCTGTCGCTCGATCTGGTGAACGCGCAACAGGCGCGCCGCGCGCTCGATTACCTGGTCGGCTTCAACCTCTCGCCCCTGCTGTGGAAGAAGGTTCGCCGCGGCCTCTCCGCGGGACGCGTACAGAGCCCCGCGCTGCGCATGATCTGCGAGCGAGAGGCGGAGATCGAAGCGTTCGTTACGCGGGAATACTGGACACTGGAAGGCGAGGCGCTGAGCACTTCGCCGTTCCCGCTGAAGCTGATCGAATATCGCGGCCGCAAAGTCGAGCAGTTCTCGTTTACCAACGAGACGACCGCGCGCGAGGTCGAGCACTCGGTGCAAGCCGCCGCACGCGATGCGGCCGGCGACCGGACGCCTGGACGACTGCGTGTCCTCACGGTCGATCGCAAGCAGCGCCGCCGCGCGCCCGCACCGCCGTTCACCACCTCGACGCTGCAGCAGGAGGCGGCGCGCAAGCTCGGCTTCAACGCCCGCCGCACCATGCGCCTGGCGCAGCAGTTGTACGAGGGCGTCGACCTCGGCGAGGGCAATATCGGCCTGATCACCTACATGCGCACCGACTCGGTGTCGCTCGCGCAGGAAGCGGTGCAGGAAATCCGTGCGGTCGCGGCGCGACTTTACGGCAAGGAGGAAGTCGCGGATGAACCGCGCGTGTTCAAGACCAAGTCGAAGAACGCACAAGAGGCGCACGAGGCCATCCGGCCGACCTCCGCGGCAGTCACGCCTGCGGACGTCGAGGGCAAGATCGACCACGATCAGTACCGCTTGTACGCGCTCATCTGGAAGCGGGCCGTAGCCTCGCAGATGGCGCTGGCCGTTTTCGACACGGTAGCCGCCGACATGCTGGCGGGGCCCGACGGGCCGGATCGGCACCTGCTGCGCGCCACCGGCTCGACGCTGGTCAAGCCCGGGTACATCTCGGTCTATCAGGAAGGGACCGACGATGCCAAGGGCGACGAGGAAGACCACTCCCTGCCGCCGCTGCACGAAGGCGATGCGGTCGATCTGCTCAACCTGACTGCCGCTCAGCACTTCACCGAGCCGCCGCCGCGTTACAGCGAGGCCTCGCTGGTCAAGGCGCTCGAGGAACACGGAATCGGCCGCCCCTCGACGTATGCGACGATCATCTCGACCCTGCAGGACCGCGAATACGTCGAGATGGACAACCGGCGCTTCGTACCGACCGACATCGGCAAGATCGTAAACCGCTTCCTCACCGAGCACTTTCACCGTTACGTCGAGTACGGCTTCACGGCCGCCATGGAGGATGAGCTCGATGCCGTCTCGCGCGGCGAAGAGCGCTGGACTGTGCCGCTGGAGAAGTTCTGGAAGCCCTTCATCCAGCAGGTCGAAGACATCGAGAAGAACGTCACGCGCGAGCAGGTCGCACAGGCGCGCGAACTCGGAATCGATGCCGCAACCGGCAAGCCGGTGACCGTGCGCATGGGCCGCTTCGGTCCGTTCGTGCAGATCGGCACAAAAGACGATGCCGAGAAGCCGCGCTTCGCCGGTCTCAGGCCTGGACAGAAGATGGACTCGATCACCCTCGCCGATGCGATGGAGCTGTTCAAACTGCCCCGCACGCTGGGCGAGACTGCCGACGGCGAGCCCGTGTTGGCCAACGTCGGCCGTTTCGGGCCCTACGTGAAGTACGGGAGCAAGTACGTCTCCCTGAAGGAAGACGATCCGTATACCGTGACGCTCGAGCGGGCGCTGGAGGTCATCCGTCTGAAGAAGGAAGCGGACGCCAACCGGATCATCCGCGATTTCGGAGTCGACGGGATACAAGTGCTGAACGGCCGCTTCGGCCCATACGTCTCCGACGGCACCAAGAACGCCAAGATCCCCAAGGACCGCGACCCGAAATCCCTGGCCCTCGAAGAATGCCGGATGATGCTCGCGCAGGCTCCGGCTCGGGGCCGACGCGGCCGCTTTGGGCGAGCCGCGAAAGCGGCGAGCGCCCGCCCGGGATCGGGCGGGCGGGGGGGCCGGCCGCCAGGGACGGCCAGTAGCACGGCGGCTCCCGCGAAAGCGGCGAGCGCCCGCCCGGGATCGGGCGGGCCGGGGGCCCGGCCATCCAGGACCGGCTCACGGCCGGGAGAGCGGGGCGAAGTGACTGACAGCACGGCCGCCCCGCGTACGGCGCATAGAAAGGCGCCGGTCCGTGCAGCGGCCAAGGCGAGTCGCAACAGCGACGCGCGGCCGGCTCGACCCGCCGGTCCCGCGGCAAAGAAAGCCAAGGGCACGGCATCCGCGGCGAACAAGCGGACCAAGAGCGCCGCGAAGACTTCGAGCCGCGCGCGCACCGCCAAGTAATACACTGCGCTGCCGGCCTGATGGGAAGCGCATGAGCAAATTCGACCTGATCGTCATCGGCGGCGGCAGCGGCGGCTTGGCCACGGCGCAGCGCGCGGCCGAGTACGGCGCCAAGGTGGCGCTGATCGAATCACACCGTCTGGGCGGCACCTGCGTGAACGTCGGCTGCGTGCCGAAGAAGGTCATGTGGTACGCCGCCGATCTCGCCGAGAGCGGACACGATGCTCCGGAATACGGGTTTTCGCACTCCTGCGGCGCCCTCGACTGGAGCATGTTGAAAGGCAAGCGTGACGCCTACATCCAACGCCTGAACACCAACTACGAAAGCAATCTTGACCGGCGCGGCGTCACGCTGGCGCGCGGCCGGGCCGCGTTCGCCGAGCGAAATTCGGTCGCGGTAAGCGGAGCCCGGCTTTCAGCTCCGCACATCGTCATCGCCACCGGCGGCCGCGCACTGCTGCCGCCGCTGCCGGGCGCCGAGCACGGCATCACCTCGGACGGCTTCTTCGAGCTCCCCGAGCGACCGCGGCGCGTGGCCGTGGTGGGCAGCGGCTACATCGCGCTCGAGCTGGCGGGCATCTTCGCCGCGCTCGGCTCCAGCGTGGCGCTCGTCCTGCGCACCGGCTCGGCGCTGCGGCAGTTCGATGCGATGCTCGGGGAATCCATGTTGAAGATCCTCGCCGCGCAGGGCGTGGCGCTGCACACGCAGGCCGTGCCCGACGCCCTTGCGGGTGAGGCCGGCGAGCTGACTCTGCGCATTCGCGACGGCCGGAGCCTCGGCCCCTTCGATTGCGTGCTGTGGGCGATCGGCCGGGCCAGCGCGGTCGCCGACTTGAATCTCGCGCGCGCCGAGGTGGCCTGCGATGCCGAGGGGTTCATCGAGACCGACAAGTACCAGGCCACCAGCACCGCGGGCATCTACGCGATCGGCGATGTCACGGGGCGGGCGCAACTGACGCCGGTGGCGATCGCCGCGGGCCGGCGGCTCGCCGACCGTTTGTTCGGCGGCCGCGGCGACCGCCACCTCGACTATCAGAATATTCCCACGGTGGTGTTCGGCCACCCGCCGATAGGTACGGTCGGGCTGACGGAAGCGGCGGCCCGTGAGCGCTACGGCGATGCCGACGTCACCGTGTTCAAGTCCAGCTTCGTGCCCATGTATCACGCCCTCACCGAACGCAAGCCGCGCTGCGACATGAAGCTGGTGACCGTGGGCCCGCAGCAGCGTGTGGTGGGGGTGCACGTCATCGGCCCCGGGGCCGATGAGATGATGCAGGGGTTCGCTGTGGCCGTGCGCATGGGGGCGACCAAGGCGGATTTCGACGATACCGTGGCCATTCACCCGACGAGCGCGGAGGAGCTGGTCACGATGCGGTGAGCCGGCCCGCGACCACCGATCCGCCCGGACATGTATTGCTCGGGCGTAACTGGCAGAATTCCCCGTCATGGACAATCCCCTCCTGGCGCAAGAGACGCTGCCGCCCTTTGGACGTATCGAGGCGGCCGCCATCGAGCCGGGGATCGGCGCGCTGCTCGCGCAGGCCCGCGGCCGAATCGAGCAGATCGCCAGCCACGAGCCACCGACCTTCGCCACGGTAGTCGAGCCGCTCGAGGGGCTCCATCACCGCGTGGCCCGCGCCTGGTCGCCGGTCAGCCATCTGAACGCGGTGCTCAATTCCGAGGCGCTGCGCGCCGCGTACAACGCCTGTCTACCGCTGCTCTCGGCGTATCAGACGGACCTCGCTCAGAACGAGAGGCTGTACAAGGCCTACAGCACCATCGCGTCACATGAGGGCAAAACCCTCGATGCGGTGCGCCGGCGCGTGCTCGAGCATGCGCTACAGGACTTCGCCCTGGCTGGAGTCGCCCTGCCGAGCGACGCCAAGGAGCGCTTCAAGGCGCTCATGCTGGAGCTCACCCAGCTGCAATCGAAGTTCGAGGAAAACGTGCTGGACGCGACCGCCGCATGGAGCCACCACGTGACGGACCCCGCCCAGGTGCGGGGCTTGAACGAGGTCGTCATCGAGCAGGCCCGGCAGCGGGCGCACGAGAAGCGCATGGAGGGGTGGATTCTGACGCTGGATCAACCCACCTATGTGGCCGTGGTGACGGATGCACAATCCGCGCACCTGCGCCGGGTGTTTTACGAAGCCTGGTCCACCCGCGCATCGGATCGCGGGCCGCAGATCGGACGCTGGGACAACGCCCCTGTCATCGAGCAGATCCTCGCCAGACGGCACGAGGTGGCGCGTGTCCTCGGTTTCGGCAGCTTCGCCGAATACGCCCTCGAAAAGCGCATGGTGCGCAGCCCCGGGGAGGTCCTGGCGTTTCTCGACGAGCTCGCGCGCGCCTCACGGTCCGCTGCGCTGCGGGAGTTCGCGCAACTGCGGGACTTCGCGGGCCACGAGCTCGAGGCCTGGGACGTCGCGTACTACTCCGAGCGGCTCCAGCAGCGGCAGCACGCGGTCTCGCAGGAGGCGCTGCGCCCCTACTTTCCGCTGCCGCGGGTGTTGACGGGACTGTTCGAGGTCGCCGAACGGCTGTTCGGCGTGCGCGTCCGGGAGCGCTCGGGAGCGCCCGTCTGGCACCCCGACGTGCGTTACTTCGAAATCGACAGCGACGGACGACCAGTCGGAAGCTTCTACCTCGATCCGTACGCGCGGCCTCACAAGCGCAGCGGCGCCTGGATGGACGAGTGCGTCGGCCGGATGCATCTGGCCGCCGGCAGCGCGCTGCCGGTAGCGCACCTGGTCCTGAACCTGCTGCCCCCGGGCACGGATCGGCCCGCGCTGCTGACGCACGATGACGTATTGACGCTGTTCCACGAGTTCGGGCATGGACTGCACCATTTGCTCACCCGGATCGACTTCCCCAGTCTCGCCGGAATCAACGGGGTCGCTTGGGATGCGGTCGAGCTGCCCAGTCAGTTCATGGAGAACTACGCCTGGAACCCGCAGGTGCTGCAACGGATCTCGGGCCACTATCGCAGCGGCGCGCCGCTGCCGGCTGACGTCCAGGAGCGCTTGCTCGCGACCCGGAGCTTTCAGGCCGGACTGCACATGGCGCGCCAACTCGAGTTCGCGCTGTTCGATTTCCGGCTGCATGCCGAGTACGACCCCGAGCGCGGCGGGCGCGTCCTGGAGTTGCTGCGCGACGTGCACCGGCAAGTCGCCGTCGTGCCCATGCCGCAGTGGAATCGCTTCCCGATGAGCTTCGGCCACATATTTGCCGGCGGCTATTCCGCCGGCTATTACAGCTACAAATGGGCGGAGGTGCTTGCCGCCGACGTGTTCGCGGCATTCGAGGAGCATGGCGTCTTCGACCGCGCCACGGCGCGACGTTATGTCGACACGATCCTCTCGCAGGGGGGCGGCCGGGATCCGCTCGAGGCGTTCATCGCGTTTCGCGGACGGCCGCCTCGAGTCGAGGCGCTGCTGAAGCAGCATGGCATCGCCGCGCCCGAACCGGTGACGTGAGGCGGATCGCGGTTCACCCGGCGCAGCCGATGATTCTGAGCAATGGCTCTCGGTATCCGGATAACCATTGGCCCAGAGTGACCCGAGCATCAATCCGGCCGGCGGCCCACCGCGCGGGCTCACAAAGTAAAATGACCAGCGCCCGGCGCAGCGATTTCGACGTCACCGACACCGTGCAAGTCAGCTCCACGACCGCGGTGCAGGCGGCTATTGAGGCGCTGTTCGCCCCCACCTGGCCGGGCGCATCTCTCGAGCCGCTGCGGCGCGCTTTTGCTCACTTCGAACGGCTGTTCGCCGGCGAGGTCCCCGGCTACTACGGCGTCGACACCGTCTATCACGACCGCCAGCACACTCTCGACATAACTCTCGCGTTGGCGCGCCTGCTGGTCGGCTACGAGCGCCAGGCCGAACCGGCCGCGCGGCTCGGCGGCGAGCGCGCGATCGCCGGCCTCATCACCGGCTTGTTTCACGACGTCGGATATCTGCGGCGCACCGACGAGCACGACTCGCGCAACGGCGCCGAATTCACCCGGGTGCACGTCTCGCGCGGCGCGCGCTTCCTCGAGGACTATCTGCCGCGGATCGGGCTCGCGCACTGGGTGCCGTTCGCCCGGGAAGTGATCCACTTCACCGGCTACGAGTTTCCGGCGGCGCAGATCGAGGCGCGTCTGAGCGACCGCCGCGACATCATCGTGGGGCATCTGCTCGGCACGGCGGACATGATCGCCCAGATGGCCGATCGCTGTTACCTGGAGAAGTGCCGTGACCGCCTGTATCTCGAGTTCGTGCTCGGCGGCGTGGCGCTGCCGGTCTCCGCCAGCGGTCAGACCGAGGTCAAGTACGCCTCGGGCCTCGATCTGCTGCGCCAGACACCCCAGTTCGTGGACGAGGTGCGCATCAAGCGGCTCGATGGAGAATTCGGCGGGGTGTACCGCCATATTGAAATTCTCTACAACGGACGCAATCCGTACATCGAGGCCATCGACCGCAACGTCGAGTTCCTGCGCCGGGTGCTGCGCAGCGAGAATTGGCGGCTGCTGCGGCGCAGACCGCCGATCTTCGCGGCCACCGCGGACCCGATGGCCACCATGCGCGGCCTGATGGTGAACTACCTCAAGCGGATCTGGTCCGGCGCGCGAGGCTAGCGCGAAGCGCGGCCGCTCGCTCCGGCATCGGCCACGGCTCGCGCCGGCGGCTGTTCGTGCGGGCGGCGGGGGACTCTGATATTCTGCCGCCTATGACGACCTGTGCCTGGGCACCTGGGCATGGAGAGCGGCTCGAGCCGCCGGGTAGCGCCGGCCCCAGCTTGCCGGGACCCTCCGCCGATCTGCGAACGCGCCGATCCGATCTCTATCGGGAGCCGGCTCCTGTGCGCCGTGGCGTGGTGGACATGATCGGATCTCGTTCTGCACTGGTGAGTGACCTCGGTTGAGCCGCGCATTAAAGAACCTCAGCTCCGCGCTCTGGGCGTTCGCGGCCACATTCGCCACCGCCGCGCTGAGCGCCGCGGTAGCGCTGTGGGGCCATTGGCCGGGCGTCGTGCCGGTGGCGCTGGGAGGGGTGGTGGCCGCTGGCGGAGGCGTCATCGTAGCGGTGCGAGCATGGCGGTCGGGCCGGACGGTGCAGCAGGCCGCCGAGTCGCTCACCCGCAGCGCCCAGCGCATCGGCCAGGGTGATTACGCGCGCCCCGTCGAAACGTACAGCCAGGATGGTCTGGCCGAGCTCGAGCAGGCCATGGAGCGAATGCGCGCACGGCTGCGCCAATCGACCATCAACAAGGATTACCTGCGCAGCGTTCTGAACAGCATGGCCGATGCGGTGTTCCTCACCTCCCCGGATGGCGTGATCAAATCCGCCAATGCGGCGGCCTGCAAGATGCTCGGCTTCGGCGAAGAGGAACTGCTCGGCCGCGGCATCGCATCCCTGCTCGAGGAGCACGCGCGCGCCGACTTCGACCTGCTGCAGGCCGCGCAGGATACGCGCGAGACCGTGGTCCGCACGCGTGACGGCCAGACCATCCCGGTGTCCCTCGCCGGGTCGCGTATCGAGACCGACGACCCGCAGTTCCAGGGCAACATCTTCGTCGCCCGCAACATCACCGACCGCAAACGCGCCGAGCGACGCATCCGCTACCTGGCCCGATACGATACGCTCACCAAAGTCGCCAATCGCATGCAGTTCCAACACGTGCTGCAGCAGACGTTATCGCGCGGACTGCGCGGCGGGCGTGCGGTGGCGCTGCTGTATCTGGACATGGACCGGTTCAAGGAGGTCAACGACACGTTCGGCCACGACACCGGAGACCGGGTTCTCGAAGTGCTGGCCGAGCGGCTGACGCGGGCCCTGCCGCCGAATGCGATTCTCGGTCGGCTGGCCGGCGACGAGTTCGCGCTGTGCCTGCACGGGTTGCCCGCCGAGACCGACAATCGCGTGCCGATCGGGCAGCTGGCGCGCGCGATCCTCAATGAAGTCGCGCGCGCGTTTCAGCTGAACCAGCAGGAAGTGTTTCTCACCGCAAGCGTGGGTATAGCCTTCTGCCCGCGCGATGCGGAGAACGTCATCGACCTGATCCGCAACGCCGATGCGGCCATGTATCACGCCAAGCAGAACGGCGGCAACACGTTCACATTCTACGCTCCGGAAATGAACGCGGCCGCGGTCGAGCGGCTGATCCTGAAGAGCAAACTGCGCCGCGCGCTCGAGCGCGACGAGCTCGTCATCCGCTATCAGCCGAAAGTGGAGCTCGCCAGCGGCAGGGTGGTGGGCGCCGAGGCGCTGTTGCGCTGGCGGCTGCCGGGACACGGCGACATTCCGCCGTCGCGCTTCATCCCCCTCGCCGAGGAGACCAACCTCATCCTGGACATCGGCGAGTGGGTGCTGAACCGGGTATGCATGGATTATCGGCAGCTGAAGAGCGCCGGCGGGGAACCCGGGCGCATCTCGCTGAATCTCTCGCTGCGCCAGCTGCGTCAGGCCAGCTTCATCCTGCGCTGCCGCTCGGTGTTCCGCCGCCACGGCGTCTCACCCACCGCGCTCGAGCTGGAAATCACCGAGACGACGCTCATGGCCGACACCAAGAACACCCTGCGGCTGCTCGAAGAGCTCTACGCCATGGGACTGCACCTGTCGATCGACGACTTCGGCACCGGCTACTCCTCACTGTCGGCACTGCAGCAGTTCCCGATCGGCACGCTCAAGATCGATCAGTCGTTCGTGCGCGACGTGGGCGTGAACACCGCCAATGCCACTTTGGTCCGCACCATCATCGAGATGGGCCGCAGCCTCGGCATGGTCGTGGTCGCCGAGGGAGTCGAGTCGCAAAGCCAGCTGGACTTCCTGCGGCGCAACGGCTGCAACCAGGTACAGGGGAGGCTTTTCGGCGAGCCTTGCGCCATCGAGGAGCTGCTCGTGCTGCTGCAGCGTCAAAGCAGCTCCGGCGCCCCGTTCGGCCATCTGCTGTGCCCTCCTCCGGGAGCGCTCGACCAACCGGCCTGAGGCGCCGCAGCGGCGCGTCCCGGGGACTCGCCGGACGGAACGCGTCGAGGCTCTGCGTGCCTTCGGCTCCCTTCAGGACGGGATGATAGACGGGAGCTCTCGGCGCTAGAATCACGAGCTTTGCTCGTAGGAATCGACTCACCATGAAACCCGCATTGAATGTCGCGATCACGGGCGGCGCCGGCCAGATCGGCTATGCCCTCGCTTTCCGGGTCGCCTCCGGGCAGCTGCTGGGACCGGATCAGCCCATCAATCTGCACCTGCTGGAAATCACCCCGTCGCTGCCGGCGCTCAATGGGGTCGTAATGGAGCTTGCCGACTGCGCGTTTACGGGCCTGAACAAGATCATCGCCACGGACGATGCCAAGGTCGCGTTTCGCGACTGCCACGTGGCGCTGCTGGTCGGCGCGCGCCCGCGCGGGCCCGGCATGGAACGTAAGGACCTGCTGCTCGCCAACGCGCAGATCTTCTCTGCGCAAGGCAAAGCCCTCAACGAGGTCGCCGCTCGCAACGTCAAGGTGCTGGTGGTGGGCAACCCGGCCAACACCAATGCGCTGATCGCGCGCGCCAACGCCAAGGATCTGAATCCGCACAATTTCACCGCGATGACCCGGCTCGACCACAATCGCGCCCTGTCACAGCTCGCCGAGAAGACCGGCGTGCATGCGCGCGACATCCGCCGCATGACGGTCTGGGGAAATCACTCCTCGACACAGTTTCCGGACATCAACCACGCGCTGGTCGGCGGCCAACCCGCCCGCTCGCTGGTGG
Organism: Steroidobacteraceae bacterium; assembly: GCA_027456605.1. Lineage (GTDB taxonomy): Bacteria > Pseudomonadota > Gammaproteobacteria > Steroidobacterales > Steroidobacteraceae > 13-2-20CM-66-19. The sequence continues at coordinate 12,077 of DAIDUQ010000004.1, forward strand.
ATGACGCCTGGGTGGAGCACACCTTCATCCCGCTCGTGCAACAGCGTGGCGCGGCCATCATCAAGGCGCGTGGCGCCTCGTCGGCCGCCTCGGCCGCCTCGGCGGCAATCGATCACATCCATACCTGGATGAAAGGCACGCGCGAGGGGGATTGGGTCAGCATGTCGGTACCGTCCGACGGCAGCTACGGGATCCCGGAGGGTGTGATCTACTCCTATCCGGTCACCACGCACGCCGGCGAATACCGTATCGTGACGGGCCTGGAGATCGATGCCGCAAGTCGCAAGCGCATGGACGCGACGCTCGCCGAGCTGCGCGAGGAGCGCGAGGGAGTGAAGGCGCTCCTGGGCTGAGCGCCGCAAGATCGTCGCGAGCGATTTTGAACGGTGCGAGGCGCAGGCCGCACGGGGACGCGACGAGCGGGCGGACAGGAGCCCCATTCGCGCTCGGGGCGGTCCGGACCGAATGCTGACGCTCATGAACAAGTTGGATTGAAGGAGCTTCCATGCTGGGTGTACTCCTCGCGTTGATTGCGGCCGCGGCCATCGCGTACGCCGTGACCCAGGCGGGGGGCATCATAACCCTCCTGTTCGTCGCCGCCGTGCTCTACCTGGCCTACCGGCGCCTGTCGCTGCTGGCCTTCACCGCCACGTTCACCGTGCTGCTGGCCGCGTACAGCTACTTCGGCGCGAACAGCGCCGCGGGCGCCACGTGGAAGGGCTTTCTGTGGCTGTCGCTGGCGGCGTTGTGGCTGCTGAACGTGCGCTGGCTGCGCAAGGCGCTGATCACGCGCCCCTTCATGCGGGCCTACCGCAGGCTGCTGCCGCCGATGTCGCAAACCGAGCGCGAGGCGCTCGAAGCCGGCACAGTCTGGTGGGATGGGGAGTTGTTCACCGGCGCGCCGGACTGGTCGAAGCTGCTCGCCGCCCGGCCGCCGAGCCTGAGCGCCGAGGAGCAGGCGTTCCTCGATGGGCCGTGCGAACAGCTCTGCGACATGCTCGACGACTGGGCCATCACGCATGAAATCGGCGACCTGCCTGCGCAGGTATGGGATTTCATCAAGGCGCGCGGATTCTTCGCGATGATCATTCCGAAGCGCTATGGCGGACTGGAGTTCTCCGCCTACGCGCATTCGTGCGTGCTCACCAAGATCGCCAGCCGCAGCACGACCGCCTCCTCCACCATCGCGGTGCCGAATTCGCTCGGTCCCGGCGAATTACTCAATCATTACGGCACCGAAGATCAGAAGAACTACTATCTGCCCCGCCTGGCGCGCGGCGAGGAAGTGCCGTGCTTCGCTCTCACGGGACCGCGTGCGGGCTCCGACGCCGCCTCCATCCCCGACACCGGCGTCGTCTGCCGAGGTACGTGGCAGGGCCAGGACGTCCTCGGGATGCGGCTCAACTTTTCCAAGCGGTACATCACCCTGGCGCCGATCGCGACGGTCATCGGACTGGCTTTCCGGCTGTTCGATCCGGAGAAGCTCCTGGGCGGAGCGGTCGACGTGGGCATCACCTGCGCGTTGATCCCGCGCGACACGCCCGGCATCAGCATCGGCCGGCGGCACTTCCCCGTGAACATCCCGTTCCAGAACGGCCCGATCCAGGGGCATGATGTGTTCGTGCCGCTCGATTTCATCATCGGCGGTCCGAAGATGGCCGGCACCGGCTGGCGCATGCTGGTGGAGCAACTTTCGGTCGGGCGATGTATCTCGCTGCCATCCAACGCCACGGGCGGCGCCAAGGCCGGAGTATGGGCGAGCGGCGCCTACGCCCGCATCCGCCGGCAATTCAATACGCCGGTGGGGCGATTCGAGGGCGTCGAGGCGGTGCTCGCGCGCATGGCCGGGCTGACGTACACGATGGACGCGGCGCGCTCGGTCACCGCCGGCGCAATCGACGGGGGCGAGAAGCCGTCGGTCCCCTCGGCGATGCTCAAGTACCATGTCACCGAGATGGGTCGGCAAGTCGCCAACGACGCCATGGACGTGCACGGCGGCAAGGGCATCTGCCTTGGCCCGAAGAACTACCTGGCGCGCGGCTATCAGTGCGTGCCGGTGGCGATCACGGTCGAGGGCGCCAATCTGCTGACCCGCAGCTTGATCATATTCGGGCAGGGCGCGGTGCGCTGTCATCCGTTCGTGCTGCGCGAGATGAACGCGGCCCGAAACCCGGACCACGTGCGCGGCGTCGAGGAGTTCGACCGCGCGCTGTTCGGGCACATCGGCTTCACGATCTCCAACGCGGTGCGATCGCTGGTCATGGCGCTGACCCATGCGCGTTTCACCCGCTCGCCGGTGAGCGGTCCGACCGCGCGCTACTACCAGCACATCGTGCGCTTCAGCGCCTCGTTCGCCTTCACGGTGGACGTGGCGATGCTGACGCTCGGGGGATATTTGAAGAAGAAGGAGAGCCTCTCGGCGCGGCTCGGCGATGTATTGTCGGCGATGTACCTGGCATCTATGGTGCTGAAGCATCACGAGAATCAGGGCCGGCCGGCGCAGGACCTTCCCATCGTCGAGTGGGCCTGCCGCAACCTGCTGTATCACGCTCAGGAGCAATTGCACGGCTTCCTGCGCAACTTCCCGAACCGGCTGCTCGCGGGACTGATGCGGGTGGTCGTCTTTCCGCGCGGCCGACATTATTCATCGCCATCCGACCGGCTCGGCCGACAGGTCGCCGAGCTTCTCACCCAGCCGTGCGATGCGCGCGTGCGTCTCGGCCAATTCATCTACACCACCGTCCAGCCGGACAATCCTCTGGGGCTGCTGGGCGAGGCCCTGGCGCTCGCCATGGAAATGGAGCCCATCGAAAAGCGCATTCGCGTCGAGGGCGTCAAGGCTGGACGCATCACCGCGCTGGACCTGCCCGGACAGATCGACCAGGCGCTCGCGGCCGGAATCATCACCTCGGCCGAGGCGCAGGCCCTGCACGAGTACGACCGCAAGGTCATGAACCTCATTCATGTCGATGACTTCGCCCCGCACGAACTCGGCAGGCAGGCGGGCCCGCTGTCGCCGGGCGCCGGCGCGCCGGCCCGGCCCGCATGAACTCCGCCGCCGGACCGGCCGCGCCCACCGGCGGACCTGAGATCCCGGCGGACCGCCCCTGCGCCAACTGCGGAACGATTCTCACCGGACCTTTCTGCAGCGAATGCAGACAGCGCCATCCCACGATGAACCGCGAACCGGCTCGAAGGCCCTTGCGGGCGGCAACGCCCGCAAGGGCCGCGACACGACGAGCGCCGTCAGGAACAGCGCGAAGACGTGTCAGGGCAGGACTCTAAGATGTTCCTGGTAATCGCAACTTACGGTTTTCTCACGCTCTGAGCGCCGTTCGCGGAGCCCGTCCGCCATGATCCGCGCCATTTTGCACGTCGACATGGACGCGTTTTTCGCGTCCGTGGAGCAGCATGACCGGCCGGAGCTCGCCGGCAAGCCGGTGGTGGTCGGGCATGCCGGCGCTCGCGGCGTCGTGGCGGCGGCCAGCTACGAGGTCCGCCGGTTCGGTGTGCGCTCGGCCATGCCGATGAGCACGGCGCTGCGGCTATGTCCGGCGCTGACATGCGTTCCCCCTCGCATGCCGCGCTACCAGGAGGTCTCGCGCCAGATCTTCGCGGTATTCCATGAGATCACGCCGTTGGTGCAAGGATTATCCCTCGATGAGGCGTTTCTCGATGTGAGCGGCAGCGTGGAATTATTTGGGGAGCCGCCGGCCATCGCTCGGCGCATCAAGGACGAGATTCGATCGCGTACGGGGCTGACCGCCTCCGTTGGCGTAGCCACCAACAAGCTGGTGGCGAAAATCGCCTCCGACCTCGAGAAGCCGGACGGACTGACCGTCGTGCCGGCCGAACGCGTCCGCGCGGTCCTCGACCCGCTGTCGATCCGACGGCTGCCGGGACTGGGACGCAAGCTTGGCGAGGAGGTCGAGGCGGCCGGACTGCGCACGCTCGGGCAGTTGCGCGGAGCCCCCGATGCGCTGCTCTGGCGGCTGTTCGGGCGGGACGCCCCTCGCATGCGCGAACGAGCCTCCGGCGTGGATGAGCGGCCGGTACTGACCGACCTGGAGGAGAAATCCCTCAGCGCCGAAGACACCTTCGCACACGACCTCGAGGATCCCCGTGCGCTCGACGCCCAGCTGTGCCGTCTGGCGGACACCGCCTGCGGGCGGCTGCGCCACAAAGGATTGATGACGGCCCGGATCGGCGTGAAGATCCGTTGCCGCGATTTCACGACCTTCACGCGGCAGCGGGCGATCGCCCCGCCGACGCAGGCGCAGCGCGTCATCCGCGACGTGGCTCGGGATCTGTTGCGGCGCTGGCTGGCCGAGCACCATGGTGCCAAACTGCGCCTGCTGGGCGTGGTGCTCGGGGGGCTCTCGCCCGCCCGGCAGATGGGCCTGTTCGACACCGCGGAGCGCGCCGGGAATGATGCGCGCCTCGATTCGACACTCGAGCAGGTCCGCGCGCGCTTCGGCAACGCGGCGCTGCGCCGGGGCAACATTCTGAAATAGTCGACTTACGATGTACGTGTCCTTCTTTGGTCTGAACGAGAAACCGTTCTCGATCACGCCGGACCCCCGCTATCTGTTTCTGAGCGAGCGGCACGCCGAGGCGTTGGCGCACCTGTTGTACGGCATCAAGGAGGCCGGCGGCTTCATCCAGCTCACCGGCGAGGTGGGGACGGGGAAGACGACGATCGTGCGCTCGCTGTTGGCGCAGGCGCCGGAGAATGCCGAGCTTGCGCTCATTCTCAATCCGCGCATGACCGCGCCGGAGTTCCTGTTGACCCTGTGCGAAGAGCTCGGCATCGGGGTGCCCGATACCGCCACCGGCTCCCTGAAGGACCTGGTCGACATTCTCAACGCCTACCTGCTGCGCGCGCACGCGGCGGGACAGCGCGTCGTACTGGTGGTCGACGAGGCGCAGAACCTCGAGCCGGAGGTACTCGAGCAAGTGCGGCTGCTCACCAACCTGGAGACCAACACCCAGAAGCTTCTGCAAATCATCCTGATCGGACAGCCGGAGCTGCGCGAGCTGCTCGAGCGAAGCGAATTGCGCCAGCTCGCCCAGCGCGTCACCGGCCGCTATCATCTCGATCCGCTCTCGGCGCCCGAGACCGCGGCCTACGTCCGGCATCGGCTGCGCGTGGCGGGAGCAACCACCGAGATTTTCAGCCGCGGCGCTCTGCGGAAAATCCATCGCCTCTCCGGCGGAGTGCCTCGGGTCATCAACATCTTGTGCGATCGGGCGCTGCTGGGGGGTTATTCGCTCGATCGTCACCACATCACCTCCGCTCTGGTGCGCCAGGCCGCCCGCGAGGTGTTCGGACGGCGCCCGCGGCGCGGCTGGGTGATATGGCCCGCGGCCGCCACGCTCGTTCTTCTCATCGCCACAGCCCTCACGCTGTGGCGGCTTGGGACGGCAGTGTGGCAACCCGCGCCGGCCCCGGCACACATCGGCAAGCCGGCGCTGCAGCTCGACGCGCCCGCGCCTCGGCCCACCAAGATAAAGCCAACGCTGACGGCGCTGCTCGACCGATACAAGAGACAGACCAGCCGGCAGGCGGCCTACGCCAAGCTGTTCGGACTGTGGAATCTGCGTTATGTCGGCGGTGACCCGGGCTCGGGGACGGGTCCCTGTGCCCAGGCCGCGCAGCACGGCCTGGCCTGCCTCAAGGCGCACGGCTCGCTCGGGCAACTGCGTCTGTACAATCGGCCGGCCATCCTGCGGCTGATCGGCTCGAGGGGCCACAGGTACGAGGTACCCATGACCGGCCTGGATCACGCCCATGCGCTGCTCGCGCTCGGACCCACCCCTGAGCGGGTAGGCATTGCCGCGCTCTCGCACGACTGGATGGGCCATTATGTCCTGCTATGGCGGCCGACCGGCGGCCGGGTGCGCACGCTCCTGCAAGGCATGAGCGGGGCGCGCGTGCGCTGGCTGCGCGAGAGCCTGGAGCGCGTGGAAGGTATCCGGGTCAAGCATCCCCCAGGCGACGTGTACGATGCGCATCTGACTCGCCTGGTGCGCCGCTTCCAGCGCGCTCACGGATTGACGGTCGACGGTATCGCCGGCATCGAAACGCAATTGGCGCTGTCCGGCGCGCTTGTCGAGCCGGGGACACCGATGCTGCGTCCGCACGGTCAAGGCGGCTGATATGTCGTTCATCCTCAATGCACTGAAGAAATCCGAGAGCGCCCGCCAACGTCAGGCTGGACCGGGCCTGTTCGAGGTCAAAGTCGTCCCGCCCCGGCGGGCGCTGCCGGCGTGGGCCGTGATTATCGGCGCTCTACTGGCGTTCAATGCTGTCGTCCTCGCCTGGCTGATGTTGCGCCACCCGGCGGCCTCGCCCGCCCTACCTGCGACCGCCGCCCGGACGGCGGTCGCAACGAGCCCGGCACCCGCGACATCCTCAGTCGCATCGCCGCGGACAGGCGCCCGGCTGGTTTCCGCGGCGGCAACGCCCGATTCAGCGTCCACTGCCATCTCCGCAGCGGCGCTCATCGGCACATCGGGACAGCCATCGCTGGCTGGGCCGGAGCCGCCGGCGTCGTCCCTTGCGCCAAGGCCTTCCTCACGGCCCGGCTCGACCGGCCCCTTGACGCTCCCCGGCTCACCCAATCCAGCGGATCTCGCCCCAGCGATCACGCCACCCGCCTGGGGCGGCGCCGGCGACGCGGCGGCCGACGCGCGGGGCGCCCTTCCGCTCTATGCCCAGATCGTCGCGCAGCCCGGCAGCGACCTGCCGCGCCTGCATATGGACCTGCACGTCTACGATCCGAACCCGAGCAAGCGCTACGTGATGATCAACATGCACATCCTGCACACCGGCGACTCTTTGCCGGACGGCGTCACGGTGCTGGCGATCCGGCCGGACGGCGTGGCGCTGAGCTATCGGGGGCGGGAGTTCCTGCTGCCGCGCTGATTGCGGAACGCGGGTGAGCGCCGAGCGGTCCAGTCGAGACGGCTGCGCCAGGCCCGACGCGCAGCCCCGTGCGGCGGGTCACGCCCCCTGTGCCTGGAGTCCCTCGACCCTCACGTCCCTGGGGATGTCCGGCATCACATAACGTAATGGGGGAAATGACCGGTTTCACAGAATGACGCCGCGGGCCGCGACAAGGCAGCCGCCCTGGTTCATGGTTTGAAGTCGGCGCATGAGTTCCGCAGCACAACGCATACTGATCGTTGAACGCGATACGAAATATCGCGAATGGCTGCGGCTGCACCTTGCAATCCTCTATCCGCAGGCGGCGATCGGCACCCTGGATCCCGAGGACAGCCACGCCATGAGCGGCCTGGCGACGGGACGGGCCTGCGAAGGGCTCATCCTGTCGGCGGACTTCGGCGCGGGTGATGAACCGGGCGAGCCCGAGGGGGTGAAGCTGGTGCGCACTTTGCGCTCGAGCGACGCCGCGCCCGTGTTGGTGGCGCTGGCGGAGCGCGGGAATGAACTCACCGCGATCCAGGCGCTGCGCGCTGGCGCGGCGGACTACCTGCCCAAGCGCCTGCTGACGCCGAGCCGGCTCAAGAGTGCGCTCGATCGGGCGTTTGTAGCCCTGGAGCGCGGCAGGCCGGCAGCCTCCGCGGCGGCGACCCAGCGGCGCGCCGCGGCGCCGCTTGCAACAGCTCAACCCACCATCAGCGGCTACGAGATCGTCCGCACGCTCAGCGAGTCGGAGAAGGCCGTGGTGTACCTGGCCGAGAGCCGCGCGCTCGGGACCGAAGTGGCGCTGAAGGTCAGCAAGATTCCCTGCGAAGATCGAGCCAAACAGGCGCTGGCGCGCGAGTACCAGGCCATCCTCGCCGTGCATGACCCGGCCGTGGTACGCATATTCGATCACGGCATGGAGGACGGCTACGAATATCTGGCGATGGAATACTTCCCGCACGGCGATCTGAAGGCGCGCATGCAGGTGGGCGTGACCGAATCGGAGGCGTTGCGCTTTCTGGAAAAGATCGGCTCGGCCCTGGCCGTGGTGCACCGGGCGGGGCTGCTGCACCGGGACCTGAAGCCGCCCAACGTCATGCTGCGCGAAAGCGACAACGTGGTGCTGATCGATTTCGGCCTGGCCCGCCTCCTGGATGTCAGCCATCGCAGCACGTATACCGGGGTGCTGCGCGGCTCACCCTATTACATGAGCCCCGAGCAGGCGCTCGGCGAGAAGTTGGATCCGCGCTCGGATCTGTACGGTCTCGGGGTCATCTTCCACGAGATGCTCACCGGCCGCAAACCGTTCATGGGCAACAGCGCGATGGAAGTGCTGCAGCAACACGTCAACGCCTCGCCGCCCCGCCTGCCGCCGTCGCTGTCCGGCTATGCCGAGCTTCTCGCCCGGCTGCTGGCCAAGCGGCGCGAGGACCGCTTCGCAAGCGCCGAGGAGCTGATCGCGGCGTGTGTCGCGCTGCGCCACGGCAGTCGCGGACGGGCGCAATCGGCCGCATGACGAGTCTGCCCGCAACGGCGGGCGCTGTCTTGACATTGCCGGGCGTGCGGCCGCCCGGTGGTTGCGGCGCGCGCACGTGTTGCGGCTTTTCACCTGGTGACGCGTGCTCGAGGGGCAGCTATCGGTCTACCGGGCGCTGCTCGCCGGAGAAAGTACGACCGTCCTCGAACAACAGCTCGCCCAACCCGGCTGAGCGTCCCGCTCAATCGCGCCGCAACAACCGCAACAACCGCAGCCCGGCGCGGCTGCGCGCCACCGCGAACACGACCGTCCAGAACAACCGCTTGCGCAGCGGCACCACCCGCGGCGGAACGGCCGCAAAGAATCCGACGCCGACATCCCGGTGCACATGCAGCGCTCGCGCCCAGATCAGCCACTGTCGCGGCGGGCTCTCGATACGGTAGCACTGGGTGTCGACCGCCTGGACGCTCGGCGCCGCGAGTCGCCGGGGCAGATCCTCCGGGGCATCGGCCAGGAACGTGACGATCAAGCTCTCCTGAGCATTCGCGGCTGAGACGCCCCGCAGCGTAAACCCGGGGGAAACGCCGCTCTCGCGCACGCAGGTCACCGTACCGCGGAATACGGCGATCAGACGATCCACTCGAGTCTCGGGCACTGCGTACTCCCGTTGACGTTCAACCGGCCGATTCCAGTTCCCAGAGTGTCAGCGGCGCGCCGCGCCGCAGCCAGAAACCAGCCCCCACCTCGCGAAATGCGCGCCGCAACCTCGAGCGGTACCACTCCCCCTCGCGCAGATGCACGTTCGGATCCGTACGGCTGCGATCGCAACTGTTGCGCCAATCGGCACGCGTGAGCGCACTGAAGTACAAGACCCCGCGGCACAGTCTCGCGAGATTGGCGAGCGAGCTCGCGGCCTCGCGCGGCCCCAAGTACTGCAACACGTCATAACAGATCACCAGATCGAACGGCTCGTCCGGCCGGAATTGCTGCACGCGGCCGGACAGCCAGCCGTAGCGGCGGCACAAGTACTCACTCGCCTCCAGACCCACGTAGGCCGCCTTGGGCAGCGCCCGCCTCAGGGGTTGGCGCAGCAGTCCGGTGCCACAACCCGCGTCCAGCATGCGCCGCACTGGCAAGCCGACGTGCGCGACGAACGCACCGATCAACCGTGCACGGGCTCGCATCTCGGCGCGCGAGGTCACTGCCGTGCGCGGATCATAGTAGTAACGATCGTAATACGCGTGATCGAATTCCATCGTTGCTCATTCAGCTCAAGCGCTGCCGCCGGGCGCCAGGCTGGTCAGGCGCTCGCTCATCGGCGCGAAACGCCATCGCGCCCCAGCGCACGCTCCGCCATCCGGTCCAATCCGTCGGTGGAACCGGTGATGAGAGCGGTCTTTACTGCGTTCATCCCCGCTAGTTTGCCGGATGGTCCGCTTCGCTGCACACTGTGCGCGGCCGGCCGTGCCGGCCCTGCCCGGAGTACTCCATGCGTCTACGATCCCCGGTCCGTTCGAGCCGCTCGATGGCTCTGCTGACCGCACTGCTGTCGACCGTCCTGCCGTTCGCGCTGCAGGTCGCTGCTCGAGCTGCGCCCGCCAGAACCTTCACGCTGCGCAGTTCCAACCTGCCGCCGGGGGCCACTTTCCCGAGCCCGCAGATCTACGACCGCGCCGGGTGCCGGGGCCACAACGTCTCTCCCGCGCTCTCGTGGCGCAATCCACCGGCCGGCACCCGCAGCTTCGCGTTGCTGATGTTCGACCCGGATGCCCCGGGCGGGCTCTGGTGGCACTGGCTCGTGTTCGATCTGCCGGCCGACACCCGTGCCCTGCCGGCGGGCGCCGGCGGCCCGGACGGGTCGCTGCCCGCCGGAGCGATCCAGGCGCGCAATGATTACGGCTTCCGGGGATACGGCGGTCCCTGCCCGCCGCCAGGTCCGCCGCACCGTTACCACATTGAGCTGTACGCGCTGCGGGTCCAACGTCTCGGTCTGGACAAGACCGCTCCGGCGAAAGCCATTGCCGCCGAAGTCCGCGCTGCGGCGCTCGGCGAGGCCGAAATCATCGTTTCCTACGGGCGGTAAAACATTGCGCGCAGCCAAAAGCCGCGGGTGCATCCCGCGCCACCCTCGAATCGGCTTCGCCAGCCTCGGCTGCCCGAAGGCGCTGGTCGACTCCGAGCGCATTCTGACCACGCTGAGGGCGGAAGGCTACGAGATCAGCCCGAGCTACGCGCAGGCGGATCTAGTGATCGTCAATACCTGCGGGTTCATCGATGCGGCCATCGACGAGTCGCTCGAGACGATCCAGGAAGCGCTCGAGCACAACGGCCGGGTGATCGTCACGGGCTGTCTCGGCGCACGCCCCGAGCGCATTCGCGAGCGGCATCCGCGGGTGCTCGAAGTCACCGGCCCGCACGATTACGCCGCGGTGCTCCAAGCCGTGCACACGCATTTGCCGCCGCGGCACGAGCCGTTCCTCGACTTGGTGCCACCCCAGGGCATCCGTCTCACGCCGCATCATTATGCCTATCTGAAGATCTCCGAAGGCTGCAACAACTCGTGCAGCTTCTGCATCATTCCGGCAATGCGCGGCCGATTGGCCAGCCGCCGCATCGATCAGGTGCTCCTCGAGGCCGAGCGGCTGGTCGCCGCGGGCGTGAAGGAACTGCTGGTCATTTCCCAGGACACGAGCGCATACGGTGTCGACCTGCGCTACGAGAGCGCCGCGTGGCGCGGCGGCGAGTATCGAACCGGCTTGACCGACCTGGCGCGGGCGCTGGGATCGCTGGGCGCATGGGTACGGCTGCATTACGTCTATCCGTATCCTCATGTCGACGAGCTGATCCCGTTGATGGCCGAGCGGCGCGTGCTTCCGTACCTCGACATTCCGTTCCAACACGGCAGCCCCGCCGTGCTCAGGCGAATGCGCCGGCCGGCTCACGCCGAGAACGTGCTCGAGCGTATCCGGGCCTGGCGGCGGCTTTGTCCCGACCTGACGTTGCGCAGCACGTTCATCGTGGGATTCCCGGGCGAGACCGAGGCGCAGTTCAACGAGCTGCTGCAATGGCTGCGCGAAGCGCAGCTCGACCGCGTCGGTTGCTTCAAGTATTCGCCGGTGGAGGGAGCGGCCGCCAACGACCTCGGCGGGCACGTCCCGGCGGAAATCCAGGCCGAACGTCATGACCGCTTCATGGAATGTGCGGCCGAAATCAGCGCGGCGCGGCTGCGCCGCCGCGTCGGTCAGCGCTTGCGTGCGCTGGTCGATGCGGTGGACGGCGATGGCGCGATTGCGCGCAGCGAGGCCGAGGCGCCCGAGATAGACGGCGTGGTGCGCATCGCGTCGGCAACGGGACTGAAGCCTGGGGATTGGGTGGACGTCGAGGTTATCGGAGCCGATGTCTACGATCTGCACGCCCGGGCGGTCGAGTCGGGATCGTGACCACCATTGCGGGAACGCGCCTGCGGTCGCGCCATAGAGCGCACTGCGATGCCTGAAAAATCCTCGGCGGCGGGCTGCGGTGCGCGGCAGGGCGTGACGTACGCCGTGCTCGCCGCCGTTCTGTTCGGCGCCAGCACGCCGTTCGCGAAGCTGCTGCTGCGGCACAGCGCTCCCGTGGTGCTCGCCGGCCTGCTCTACGCCGGCAGCGGCCTCGGCCTTTCGATCTGGATTGCGCTGCGCGCCGCGGTCCGCGCCCGACCGGCCGCCTCGTCGTGGCGCCGCAGCGATCTGGTCTGGCTCGCCGCGGCCATTCTCACCGGCGGCGTGATCGGACCGGTGCTGATGATGACCGGCCTGCGCTCGATTCCGGCCGCCAATGCCTCCCTGCTGTTGAACCTGGAGGGCGTGTTCACCGCGCTGCTCGCGTGGTTCGCCTTTCGGGAGAATTTCGACCGGCGCGTGCTCACGGGCCTGCTCGCCATCGTCGCCGGCGGCGTGGCGCTCGCGTGGCCGGCGCGGCTCGCGCCTGCGGGCGCACTCGGTTCCGCCTGCATCGCGGGCGCGTGTGTCTGCTGGGCGATCGACAACAACCTGACGCGCAAGGTCTCGATCCAGGATCCCTTCGTGATCGCGGCGCTGAAGGGTGTCGCCGCCGGCGCGGTCAACCTCGGCGTCGGCGCCTACCTGGGCTTGCTGACGCCCGGGGTCGCCGAGGTCGGGGCCGCGGCGCTGCTCGGTTTCGCCGGCTACGGCATAAGTCTCACGCTGTTTGTGCTTGCGCTGCGGCATCTCGGCGCGGCGCGCACGGGCGCGTATTTCTCCACGGCACCGTTCATCGGCGCCGTGGCCTCGCTGGTGGTGTTTCGGCACATGCCCGGTCCGGCCGTGGCGGCCGCGGCGGTCTTGATGGGCATAGGCGTCTGGCTACACCTGACCGAGAAGCACGTGCATCATCATACGCATGCGCCGCTGCTGCACACGCACAGCCACCGGCATGACCAGCACCACCGGCACACGCATGATTTCGACTGGGACGGCCGTGAGCCGCATGAGCATGAGCACCGGCACGAGCCCCTCACGCACACGCATGCGCATTTTCCGGACATTCATCACCGCCACGAGCACTAAAAGTCCTCGGCGCGTCGCCCCGGCGCGTACGGCCCGGGCGGTCGGCCGCATACGCGGCGCGTAGCGGATGCCGCGCGAGGCGGCCGGCCCGCCTCAGTCGGCGCGTGCGCCCGCGGCCGACCGGCGCACCGACCGCTCGATCCGGTAGACCGCCGCCGGCGGAATGTTGCTCACGACCCAGCCCAAGCGCTGCGCGCGCAGGCCGAGCCGCCGGAGGATGGGTCGCGGCACCGGACAGCGCAGCCCGTAGGTGAACTGATAGAACGCGCCACCGTGGCGCAAGCGGCGGAACGCGCCGCTGAGGACGCTCATGACCTCGCGGTTGCGCAGGGACAGCAGCGGCAGACCGCTGACCACCGAGCCGGCGGCGCAGCCATCGAAGGGATCGACGCGGCGCAGCTGGCCGGCATCGATGGCGAGCACGCGTGCCGCCGGAAAGCGGGTGCGCAACATCACCGCCAGCTGCGGATCGAGCTCGATCAAGGCGAGCTGCCGTTCCGGAACCCCGCGGTCGAGCAGCGCTCGGGTGATCGCCCCGGTGCCGGGGCCGAGCTCGATGACCGGGCCGTTGCCGGCGACGATCTCGGAAGTCATCAGGCGGGCGAGGGCCCGGCCAGAGGGAGCAACCGCGCTGACGCGCCGGGGATCGCGCAGGCCGGCGCGCAAGAAAGCCAGGGCATCAGCCGGCGATTTAGGGGCCGGAATGCGGTTGACGCCGTTACTGCGCGCAAGATCCATGGGCTGCTCCAGATGATTGTCGGTGATTTACGACGCAGCCCCCCTGCTTCCGCCGCGCTCGTCCAAGGGGACTGTAACGGTCCGTGCCCATCCGATCAACCGCTGTCGCGGGCGCGAGCGCGAGCCTGACCCGTCATTTGCCGCCGGATTCCCGGGTCTACCGACCGTCCTGCGCGGATCAAGGGCTCGGGCACCGGGGCCGCACTTCGGTCGTGAAGCGCATTCATGACCATCCGGTCCGCGCGAGGTGCCGCGGTCCGCGCCGGGCGCGGGTGTCGGGTCGTTCTGCGCCGAAAAGCCCGCTCGAACGCCACTTTGGGCGACATCCCGTACCCGCACGGGACAGGACGGTCACGCGCCAATCGCCATGCGCGCGCGGGCGAAGGACACGCCCTTCGCGCGCGAGCACGGTCTCCTGATGAAACCTCATCGCGCCATTGGCGCGTACCGGCCGGAAACCCCGCAGGGCTCCACCGGATGCGTGGTGCCTTGTCGTACAATTGCATATGGATCGATCAACGCAGGTCATGCCGATGAGCTTCCGTGCGTCTTTGTCCGCCTTCTTGACCGCCGCCGCCATGCTCACGGCTGTCGCCGTGCTGATTTGCGCGCCCGCCTCGGCCCGCGACCGCGCCGAGCTGACGGTGCAATACGACCATCCGGTGCACGCCGTCAGTCCGACGCTCTACGGACTGATGACCGAGGAGATCAATCATTCCTACGACGGCGGGCTGTACGGCGAGCTCATACGGGACCGGGTATTCTTCCGGCGCGAATCCCGCAAGTTCTTGAAGATCTGGTCGGTGGACCAGAACGCGGCGGGCGGAATCTCCATATCCATCGACAACCGAACGGGCCCGAGCCGCGCCCTGCCCTACAGCCTGGAGCTGACGGCCGCGCATGCGAGCCCGAAGGACCCGGGCGGGATCGACAACCCCGGTTACTGGGGCGTGCCGGTGTGGCCAAACACCACCTACCGTGCATCGATCTATCTGCGCGCGAAGGGCGCGCGGAGCCCCGGCCCGGTCACGATGACCATCGTCAACTCCGCGAGCGGCAAGGTGCTGGCCCGCACCGTGTTTCCGGCCGCCGGCCCGAAGTGGCGGCGCTACACGGCGACGATGCGTACGGGTGATGCCGCGACGTCTTCGGACAACTTCGTTCGCCTCACCGTGAGCCACCCCGGGTCGGTGCTGATGAACGTCGTGTCGCTGTTTCCGCCAACCTACGACAATCAGCCCAACGGCTTGCGCATCGACCTGATGGATAAGCTCGCCGCGCTGCATCCGAAATTCCTGCGCTTCCCCGGCGGCAACTTCCTGGAAGGCAAGACGCCGGCGGACTGGTACGACTGGAAGCTGACCATCGGTCCGATCGTCGATCGACCGACGCACCCCAGCCCCTGGGGCTACGAATCCTCCGACGGCATCGGCCTGTTGGAGTACCTCAAATGGTGTCAGGATCTGCACATGCAGCCGTTGCTCGCCGTCTATGCCGGCTACTCGCTCGACGGCCAGCACATCCGCCCCGGACCGACGCTCAGGCCGTACGTCAAGGCCGCGCTCGAGGAGATCCAATATGTCACCGGCGCCACGACGACGAAATGGGGCGCGGTGCGGGCCCGCGATGGGCATCCGGCGCCTTTCGCCCTGCATTACGTGGAGATCGGCAATGAAGACTTTTTCGACCGCTCGGGCAGCTACAGCGGCTCGAATGGCCGATTCGCGCAGTTCGCGCGCGCCATCCGCAAGGCGTACCCGAAGTTGAAGATCGTGGCCACCATGCCGGTCAAGGGCGACGTACAGCCGAACCTGATCGACGAGCATTTCTACCGGACCCCGCAACAATTCCTGCATGAGGCGAACTACTTCGATCACGTCAGCCGCAAGGGACCGAAGATCATCGTCGGCGAGTGGGCGACGCTGGAGGGCACTCCCACAGCGGACTTCGGCGCGGCGCTCGCCGACGCGGCCTGGATGACCGGCCTGGAGCGCAACAGCGATCTGGTGGTGATGGCCAGCTACGCGCCGCTGTTCGTGAATGTCAACCCGCTGGCGTCGCAGTGGCCCACCAACCTGATCGGCTATGACGCGCTGCACAGCTACGGCTCACCGAGCTATTACGCCCAGGTGATGTTCAGCAGCCATCTCGGCAATCAGGTCGTCGCCGCGAGGCTCGCGGGCGCCGGCCCGCTGTGTTTCGAATCCGTGACGCGCAATGCCGCGACTGACACGTTGTTCATCAAGATCGTCAACGCCGCCCCGCTGCCGCAACCGCTGACGCTGCACATCGAGGGCGCCGCTGCGGTGGCCAGGCGTGGAACACTGGTGACGCTCTCCGCAAAGAGCACGCACGCCACGAATTCCATCAGGCACCCGCGCCGCGTGATCCCGCATTCCGCGACGGTGAATTGGCTGGGGCCGCAAGTGCGCCATACATTCCCGCCGTACTCGATCAGCGTGCTGGTGATGCACGTCCACTGAGTCCGCGGCCGCGGACGACGGCGGGCCGGAGACGCCGGATCGCCCGGCGCCCCGCGGCAGGCCCGATCAGGGCCGCCGGGCGGAGTGAACGGCCCAGGCTTCGCCGGCCAACAGGCCCGCGGACAGCCCGACGAACGCGCCGGCGACGAGGTCGCTGAGAAAATGCCAATCGCCGACCAACAGCAGCGCGGCGGACAGCAGCAGCAACCCCGCGAGCGGCCAGATACTGGCGCGATACAGCCGCATGAATACCCCGGCGAACGAGCCGGCGAGCACCATGTGGCCGGACGGAAAGCTGCTCTGACCCGAACCGCCCATGAGGTTGAAGGTATGCCGGGCGCCGTGGATCACGGCCGTGGGGTTCGGAACCCCGAAGAACACCTTCAACACCTGACCGTCGATGCCGTAGGCGCAAATGGAAGTGAGACAGGCGATCGCGAGCACCTCTGCGAACCGCGAGATGTGCCCACGCAGCAGGCGCGTGACCAGCAGCAGCAGAATGACGGCCGATTCGACGCCCAGGATCACCGCGCCGCCCAGGGGTTTGCTCAGAGGATGCAGGAAGTGTCCGATCTTCCAGAAATACAGGGCGATCGGCAGGTCCCAGTGCCCGAACGAAAATGCCACGAACGCCGCGCAACCCAGCAGCACCAGCAGCCAGATCCTTAAGACAAAACCAAAGCGATTCACGATTGGTGATCCGGTCGCGGCATATGGGGCCTCCTCGTCGTGCGGTGCCTGAAGCGGCGCCGCGGCGTCTTGATGCAGTCGATGACCACGCGGCTGCGCGGAGCCGGACGGTGTCAGGGATGATACAGGAATGGCTCCGCGGTGGCGGGGCTCACGGGCAGGTGGCGCGCCTTCCAGACAGCGGACTCACGCGGGAGCGCCCGACATCGGGCGCTTCCTGCACGCCATCGTGCCGTGCCGCGGGGATTTACCCGATGATCTCATGTCGCCGGTTTCGCGCTCAGATACTTCGCGAACCAGCGAAGAGCGCGCTCGAGCACGTTGCGCAGGTCCTTCGTCTTGTGGAATCCATGGCCCTCTCCGGCATAAACGACCAATTCCGTCGGAACGTGCATGGCGCGCAGCGCATGCCAGAACTCGAACGACTGCGGCGCCGGACATTCTCCGTCGTACTGTCCCACCACGACCAGCGTCGGGGTCTTGTCGTTCTGGATGAAGTTTATGGCCGAGCTCTTGGCGTACGCCTTCGGGTCCTGATACACGGACGCGCCGAAGAACGGGATCATCCACTTGTCGATGGAGTTTTCACCGTAATAACTCTTCCAATCCGACAGGCCCGCCGCGGCGACCGCCGCCTTGAATCGATTCGTCTGCGTCGGCGCGAACATCGACATGAACCCGCCATAGCTCCAACCGGTCAGGCCGAGCCGATTGTTGTCGATCGGGTACTCCGCCTCGACCCGGTCGATGCCGGCGAGGATGTCGCGCAGATCGCCATGACCCATGTCTCGGCGTATGGCTTTGGCGAAGCGCTCACCCTCACCAAAACTGCCGCGCGGATTGGGCATGAATACGAAGTAACCCATCGCGGCGAAAGGGGCCGCACCGTATCCGTCATAGGGCCAGCCCGGACGTGTCGCCCAGCTCGGACCGCCGTGCACGTAGACGATCAGCGGATAGTGCCGGCGCGGGTCATAATGCGCGGGAAGCAGCAGCCAGCCCTGTACGTTGAAACCGTCATTGCGCCAGTGAACCGACACGGCTTTGCCCCACATCGGCCTCACGCCCGCGTTGACGTGCGTGATGGCGCGCGCCGGCTGGAGCACACCGAGCGGCTGGGCTGCGGCGTCGGTCTTGAGCATGACGGTGTCGATTTCAGGCGGACTATCGAAAGTGCTGGCGACAAAGGCAAGCACGTCGTGCGCGGCGGAGACGGAGATCGCCGACGCGAAAGTGCCGTCCCACAGGTTGGAAGCGACGGTAAACAGCGTGCGTTGGGCCGCCGGGGATTGCCCGTGCAGCGTAAACCGTGACACGCGCGTCGAGCCGCCCGCGAACGAGGAAACGAGCAGCGAGTCATTCCCGGTCCAGGTCAGCCACGACGGCGTGATGCCGATCCCCGGCGTGACGTCTGTCGGCTTCCCGCCCTTGGACGAGAGGATATAGATGTCGCCGCCCGTTGCCCCCTGATCGCTCATCAGCCCGCCGATCAGCGCGATGCGCGAACCGTTGGGCGACCAGCGGGGCAGGGCGATCTGCAGGCCATGCAGCGAACCTTTGACCGTCGACGGATCGAGCACGACCCGGGCGGGACCGCCGTAAGTCTGGGTATACAGCTTGGCCACCCACCAGTTGTCGCGCCCCGGCGGCGGTGCGCCGACATACGCGAGCCGATTGCCCGATCGCGACCAGTCATATTCGTAGACGAACAGCGAATACGGCGTAATCTCGCTGACGGTGCCACCGCTCGCGGGCACCACGGCGAGCTGTTGATGCTCGACACCGGCGCGGCCGATCACGCCGACCTGCGGTTTGGTCGCCGATACCGCCGCGATCGGATGCAGGTCGCCCTTGACGTAGAGGAAGCTCAACATCGAGCCCCCGGGAACCCAGGTCAGCTCGTGGACAAAACCGTGCAGATGCGTGACGCGGCGCGCCTGCACCGCATTCGCGTCCACTTCGTAGACATTGAGCTGCTCGCGGTATTTCTTGCCGTGATTGCAGTTCGACAGGAACGCCAGAACCTTGCTGTCGGGCGACCACGTCAGACTGCTGTAATGGCACGTCTCGAGCGAGTTTGGAACCTTCACCGTGCGCACGTGCGTGCCGTTGGTGTCGGCGAGCTGGAGAATCTCACCCGGATTTCCGGTCGTGGTTCTGGCGGCCGCCTTTGCCCGATGCGCCGAGGTTGTTTCGGTTACCGTCCATGCGATGGTCCGCCCGTTCGGCGCGACGGACACGGCGCCGAAACGGCGCACGTCGCGCAGCCGGTGCATGATCCGCACGATGCGCGTCGCAAGCGGCCCGCGCGCTTTCACGGGCTCGGCGCGAGCATGACCGACCATGCCGGCGGCCAGCACGGCCGCCATCGCGCCGCAGCGCACTCTACCGAGACATGGCTTCATATGGGCATCCCCGCTGTGCTGATTCGCCGAGGCGATCGAGCGAAAAATGCTAGCACGCGTGACACCGAGCGTCGAACCGGACGTTCGGCCGCCCGGAGTAACGCCCGAGAGTTTGGCGCTCGAGTCGAGCCGTCCACCGTCGCCCTTTGAGGAGACACGGAGCCGCCGGTCGGTGTGGCGCGGAGCGGCAAGCCGAGAGAACTCGACACGGCCATTCGGGCCGCTTCGGATCGCTGGCCTTCGAGCGACACGCTTGCCGCCGGCCAAGCTAGAGCGCCGGATGGTGGTATGATGGTCGTTTACGAGATCCGGGAAAGTGGGAGGGCCGCGATGTCCGAGTCCCGTCGTTATCTGAAGTACGCCAGGTGGACCGCCGTCGTGGGCGCGGCGCTGCTGTTGAGCGGCTGCGGAATCAACAAGATTCCCGCGGAGAAGCAGCAGGTGAATGCCGCGTGGAGCCAGGTGCTGAACGAGTACCAGAGGCGTACGGATCTCATCCCGAACTTGGTCGCAACCGTGAAGGGGTACGCCGCGCACGAAGCATCGGTGCTCGAAGCGGTTACGGATGCTCGCTCCAGGGTCACGGAGACCCATGTCCCGGCGGACGTCCTGACCAATCCGAAGGAATTCCACGCATTCGAGAAGAACGAGGCGACCCTGGGCGGCGCGCTCTCGCGGCTGATGTCGGTGACGGAGAACTACCCGAACCTCAAGGCCGATCAGAATTTCCTCGTCCTGCAGGCGCAGCTGGAGGGCACCGAAAACCGGATAGCCGTGGCACGCCGCGACTACATTCTGGCGGTGCAGCAATACGATACGGAGCTCACCACCATTCCCGGCCGGTGGTACCACTCGCTGTTCTACAGCAATTACAAACCCGTACAGAACTTCACGATTTCGCAGCAGGCGCAGCGGGTCCCCAAGGTTCACTTCTAGGGCATCGGCGTTCCGGCGGCGCAAATCGCCCGGCCGGACACGGAGTCCGCATTTCCGGATCGAGCTATGAGACCGACGGAGTATCGAGCCCGGTGGACAGCGTGGCTGTCGTTCGTTCTGCTCATTCTGGTCACCGTCGTGCCCGTGCCGGGACGCGCGGCGCAGAACGCGCTCGATTCCGGGATGCCGCCGTTTCCGCGGCTCACCGGTCCCGTGGTGGACGATGCGCACCTGCTGCCTCCAAAAGTGTTCGCGCAGCTCTCGAGGCGGCTCGCCGCCTACGCGCGCACGACCGGCATCCAGGTCGTGGTCGTCACGGTTCCAACCCTGCATGGCTATCCGATCGATTATTACGGGTACCAGCTGGGACGTCACTGGGGCATCGGACAGAAGGGCAAGGACAACGGCGTGCTGTTCACCGTGGATGCGGGCGAGAAGCAGGCACGCATCGATGTCGGCTATGGCCTGGAAGGAACGCTGACCGACGCGCAGAGTTTCCTGATCCTTCACAATGTGGTTTTTCCGCGTTTTCGCAAAGGAGATTACGCCGCCGGGATCGTGGCCGGGACCGACTCCATCCTGTCAACGCTGGGGGATAAGCGTCAGGCCGTTCAACGCAAGCAGATCCACGAGCGCAACGGGACCGGGTTGCTCATGTTGTTCGTCCTCTTCTTCGCACTCTCGCCGCTGCTGCGCGCCCTGTCGGGCCGGCGTCCGGGATCGCCGGGCTACGGCGGCATGGGCGGCGGCTGGCTCGGGTGGCTTGCCCTCGGCATGCTGGGCGGCGGTCTCGGGGGCGGCTTAGGCGGCGGCGGATTGGGTGGCGGCGGCGGGTTCGGCGGCTTCAGCGGCGGCGGCGGATCCTTCGGGGGCGGCGGTGCCGCCGGGAGTTGGTAGGCGATGATCCGCTTCTCGGCCGACGACAAGGCGCGTATCACCGCGGCAATCCATGGCGCGGAGAAGCGTACGAGCGGCGAATTCGTGGCGGTCGTTGCGCGCGCCAGCGATCATTACGTCTTCATTCCGCTGCTCTGGGCGGCGATGATCGCGCTGCTGCTGCCGGGCGCGTGGGTGCTCCTCGGCCTGCATGTGCGCTGGGTGCCCCTTTACCAGCTCCAGCTGATCAGCTTCATCGTCCTCTCGGCGCTCCTCCTGTTCGTGCCGGAGCTGCACCTCAAGCTGGTTCCCGCGCAGGTCAAACATACGCGCGCGAGCCGGCTCGCCAAGGCGCAGTTCTATCAGCAAGGGGTACAGGTCACGCGGCACCACTCCGGGGTGCTGTTCTTCGTTTCGCTGGCCGAGCGTTACGTGGAGATCGTCGCGGACAAAGGAATCCACGAAAAACTGGGCGAAGAGCGCTGGAAGGCCATCATCGACGCATTCGTAAGCCAGGTGAGCCGGGGCCGGGTGGTCGATGGCTTCGTGGCTGCGATCGGCGCCTGCGGCAATGCCATGGCCGAGCATTTCCCACCGGATCCCGACGATGCCAAGGAGCTGTCCGACGGGCTCATCGAGCTCTAGTCCGCTTCGCCGCCGCCCGCTCGTGCACCGCAACGCAATTGCAAGAGGCGCGCCTCAATGAAGCCGTATGTGATCTGCCACATGGTCGCCAGCATCGATGGGCGCATCCTGCACAGCCGATGGCGGCCGCGCACGATCGACGGCGGCGCCCTCTTCGAGCGCTTGCACGAGCGGCTCGGCGGCGACGCATGGCTGATCGGGAGGGTCACCGGCCAGGAATTCGCCAAGAGAGCCGCGTACGGCCCCCGGACGGACCGGATCTATCCGAGAGCGCCCCGGCTCGTCCGGCGCGACGCCGCCGCGTACGGCGTGGTGCTCGACGCGCATGGGAAAATCTCCTGGGGGCGAGCGGAGATCGGCGGTGATCCGATCGTGGTCGCGCTGACCGAGCAGGTTTCCGATGCCCACCTCGCCGGATTGCACGAGGACGGTGTCTCCTATTTCTTTGCCGGCGAGCGTGAGCTCGATCTGCGGCGCGTGCTCGCGTTTGTCCACGAGGAACTCGGCGTGGAACGGCTGCTGCTCGAGGGCGGTGGAGCGACCAACGGCGCGTTTCTGCGCGCCGGGTTGATCGACGAGGTCAGCCTGGTCCTGTGCCCGGCGGTGGACGGCGCCCAAGGGGCGCCGAGCGTCTTCGACTCTCCCGGCCGGGACACCGATCTGCGTGCGCCCGTCGAGGAGATGTCCCTGGAGCGCAGCGAAGTGCTGGACGGTGGCGCCGTGTGGCTGCGCTACCGGCTGCGCAACGGCTCCACCCGGGAGCCCGGCCACTCGGCACCCTCCGGGGCGTCGTGACACGGCCGGATCGCGCCCGGTCCGGGGGAAACCGGTCTCCCTGCGCGACGGGGAGGCACTAGAATGCCCGCGCCGAATGCCGTGAAAAGAGGACATCCATGCCGCAGTCCAGCGTCGATCTCGGCGGGCGCGTCGCGCTCGTCACCGGTGGCTCCCGAGGCATCGGCCGAGCCATTGCCGAGGCGCTCGCCGATGCGGGCGCCGACGTGGCGGTCATTTGTCACCAACGGGTGGAGCGCGGCGAAGCCGTGGCCGAGAAAATCCGCGCCGCCGGCCGGCGCGCGATCGTCGTCGCCGCGGATGTCGCGGTGCGCCAATCTGTCCTCGACATGGTGGATCGGGTCGGCCGCGAGCTCGGCTCGCCGGATATCCTCGTCAACAATGCCGGTATCGCGACGGTGCGGGAGCTCGATGAGCTCGACGAGGCGGAATTCGACCGCAGCATCAACGTCAACCTGAAATCGGCCTTTCTGTGCACCCAGGCGGTGCTCCCGCCGATGCGCGCCCGCGGCTGGGGCCGGATCGTCAACATCTCCTCGGTCGCTGCGCGGACCGCTGGCGTCGTGGGCGTACATTACAACGCGGCGAAGGCTGGGCTCGAAGGACTCACGCGCGGCTATGCGGCCCGCCTCGCAAGCGCGGGCATCACGGTGAACGCAATCGCGCCAGGACCGATAGATACCGACATGGCCGAGCCGCTGCGCCACACGGAGGCATTCAAACGCATCCCCGTCGGGCGGCTCGGCGTGCCCAGGGAGGTCGCGCAGGTAGTGCTGATGGTCCTTGCGAATGCCTTTCTTACCGGACAGACCATTGGTGTGAATGGCGGCGTACGTCTCGATTGAGTCGTGCGTTCCCGCGCCCGGCCGCGTGACCACACGCGCAAGCAAGCACATCGGCGGCTCGAGCGGTATCTTTCAAACCAATGGGTCGTATTGACGCCGGAGTTGTTCAGGGGTAAATCTTCGGGCGCCGAAGGAGTGGGGCGCCGCGCGCTCGCGTGATAATCCGGAGGCGGCGGCACCTGGGCGCGGCAGGTGCGGGCCGTCGTCTCCTCGTCATCAAGAACGATCAGGAAGTCTCCGGATGAGGCAGGTCCAGCGGAACTCGACACTGCGAAGAGACATCGGCGTATTGGCATTGGTTTGGGCGGCGACGCTCGCGGCCGCGCGGCCGGCGCATGCCGCCAGCTACGCGGCGAACACCGGCCTTTATGCGGCGTTCAGCCACTACAAGAAGGGTGACTATGCGCTCGCGTTCCGGGAATTCCTCGGATTAGCACGGCTCGGCCAACCGCTGGCCCAGCTGGACGTGGGTTACATGTATGCGGCTGGACGAGGCACGCAGCTGAACGACATCGAGGCGTACGCATGGGCGATGCTGGCTTCGAAAAATGGTGAGGCGGGCGGCGCGAAGCTGGCCAAGCGCCTCCTGCCGGATCTGGAGCTCGCTCCGGGCTCGCGGCGCATTGCAGGGTGGGTCACTGCGCAATACACGCCGGCAGTCCTCGAGCGCAGACTGCTTCCCCGCTACCACAGCCGCGCCCTGCGACACGGCGAGCATGCACAGATGCGCGCCTGCTCACCGGTGCACGTGTTCAGGCCCCGGTTCCCGATTCGGGAGCAATTGGATGGCGAACAGGGCAGGCTGGTCGTGACGTTCACCGTGATGCCTGATGGAACGGCGCGCTTGCCGCACGTGCTGTTCGAGATGCCCCCGCTCCACAAGGAGGATTTTCTTGCATTGACCCACGAAAGCGTCCTGCGGTCCAGGTTCGCTGTGCGCCCGGCCGCGGACGGGCCGATCCAGTGTACGATCTACTTCCAGTTCGTCCAACGGTCGCTTGTGTCGAGCGAGTACCCCGGCCTCAACAGCTATCTGGACCGGGCGCGCGAGCAGGCGCACATGGGAGAGCCATTCGCCCAACTGATATACGGCATACTGCTCGCGGGACTGCCGCAACTGCACCGTGGCCAGGCCGCCGCTTTGCCCTGGTTGGTGAAGGCCGCGCAGGCGGGCATTCCGCTCGCGCAGTTCGAAACGGGAGCCAGCCTGATGACCGGGTGGGGAAGCGCGATAGACAGGGCCAAGGGTCTGCGCTGGCTGCGCCTTGCCGCCGCGCAGAACCAACCGAATGCCGAGGCGCTGCTCGCGCAACAACTGCTGCGCGGCGTGCCGAGCCTCCCGACCGTCCAGCACGCCGTGCACTGGTTGAATCAGGCTGCCGCCCAGCACAACCGCTTCGGGGAGTTCTATCTGTCGGCCGTTCTGGCGTCCTGGCCTCAGCCCGAAATACGCGATCCGAAGCGCGCCTTGCAACTCGAGAAGAAGGCGGTCGCGAACGGCGTCGGCATCGACCCCACCGGACTCGAGATCCGCGCCGCGGCGGAGGCGGCCGAGGGGAATTTCGTCCGCGCGGTAGACACCGAGCGCCGGGCGCTCGCACGGGGACGGGCTCTCGATTGGAATGTTGCGGCGCTGAAGCGTCGCTTGAAGCGCTATCGGTCCGGCAAGCCCTGGTACGGCAACCTGCTCGACTACGGCGCGGCGTCTGTCAGCCCGGCACGTCCCAAGGAGTCCGCAGCGAGAGCCGCTGGTTCGCCGATCCGCGGGACGGAAGCGGCGCGATGCCACGTGAGTGGTGATTCGGCCACGGTCTTGCGTCACTCGAGAGAGGTCGCCGGGAAACTGAGCGCCGCACCAGCGTGTACCGCCCGCTGAATGGGGTGATTCGGACTCGCCCGACGGGCTTGCGATCCGGGCGACCCTCCGGCACCGCAATGTGATGCGCGGCAGTTCGGTCCGGCCGAGGGTGCCGCTATGGTGCCGGCGTGCGCTGCGGTTTGGCGTGCTCGCGCTCCCGCGTAGCGAATTCGGGCTGTGTGCGACGCTGGCTCGGCGGGACCGGGATCGACGGTCGGGTTCGACGATTCCTCGATACCCGCTCAGGCCGGCGACGGGCCGGAACGGCCGGTCGCAGCGCGGAATACGGGTGGATCGCGCTCGCTTATAATTCGCATTGTCGCCAAACGGCGCGGTCTCGGGAGAACGCTCGTGAAGTACCCGGTCATACTGGCGGTCATTCTCCTGATGAGCCCGGCGCCGGCATGGGCGGGCGGCGCAAATCCGGCGGCCCCGCCCGGGTATTCGATTGCGCAGATCTTTGCCCGCCCGGGGCCCACCGGCTATCACCCCACGCAGATCCAGTGGAGTCCGGATGGACGCTATCTGACTTATCTCCTGCGGCGGGCGCCCACCGGCAGAGCGGATCTCTATCTCGTGGATGTCGCCAGCGGTAAAACCTCGCTTCTGCTCTCCAGCCGCCAGCTCGCGGGCGCCGCCGCTCCCCCGTGGACCATCAAGAACCAGATCAAACGAAATCGGATCACCCGCTATGGTGTGGACAGCTATGGCTGGTCGCCCAAGAGCGATGCGATCCTCTTCGTGAGCCACGACCAGATCTATCTGTACACGCTCGCGTCCCGCACGATCACGCGAATCACCCACCAGCCGGGCGGCAAGCGCAACCCGCAGCTTTCACCGAACGAGCGCTGGATCAGCTACGTCACGCACGGCTCGCTGTACTACGCTCCGGTGCACGGCGGGACCGTCCGCCGGCTGACGGCGCGCCGCGGTGGCGTCCTCGACGGCGAGCTCGACTGGGTGTACACGGAAGAGCTCGGTCTGCGCTCGGCCTATGCATGGTCGCCTGACAGCCGTTACATTGCCTTCCTGCAGTTCGACGAGCGCCCGGTTCGAACCTTTCCCATCGTCAATTATCTGCTGAATCAACCGCACATCTACGAGCAGAAGTACCCGTCTGCCGGCACCCCGAACCCGATCGTGCGGCTGGGAGTGCTCGATATCGCCACCGGCAGGATCGAGTGGATGGCGATGGCCGGCACGCCTGACACCTATCTGGCGCGCTTCGGCTGGCTGCCCGGCGGCAATCGCGTCTACGGGGAAGTATTGAATCGTGCTCAGACCCGATTGCAGCTGCTGACCGCGAGCCCGACCACCGGCCGTTCACGGCCATTGGTGACCCAGACGGACCCTGACTGGGTCGATGTGCACCGCGGCCCTTATTTCCTTCACAACGGCCGGTTCATCTGGGGCGGGGAGCAGGACGGCTGGTACCATTTGTATCTCTACGGCCGTGGCGGCCGCTTGATCCGCAAGCTCACCTCTGGCAATTACAACGTCCTGTCGCTGAACGGCGTAAACGAGAAGCAAGGCCTGCTGTATTTCAGCCATTACAGACATGGTCCGCTCGATACGGAGCTCTATCGTGTATCGCTTCGAGGCGGTAAATCCGCGCCGGTCACGACGCAGGCCGGCACACATTTGATTGACATGGGCCCGGGCGCGCGCGCGTATCTGGACGTGTATTCGAACGTCGTGACGCCACCGTCGTTCACACTCGTCGATTTGCACAATACACGGCACACCGTCATTCAGCCGGCGGTCCGATTGCCCTGTCGATTCCAGAAACCGCGCTTCATTCGCATTCCAGCCGCGAATGGACACACACGGCTGTATGCGCGCCTGACTTTGCCGCCGCACTTCGATCCCCACAAACGCTATCCGGTCATCATGTACCAGTACGGAGGCCCGGATGTGCCGCCCAGTGTGCGCGACGTCTGGCGAGGAGCCTTCTTCCTGATCAGCCAGCGCATGGCGGACCGGGGCTTCGTGATGTTCACAACTGACAACAGCGCCGCCACGTACTTCAGTCATCGCGCCCAGGCGCAGGTGAAATTCCACCTCGGCAAGCTCGCGCTGGCCGACCAGCTCGCCGCAGCCGACTGGCTCAAGCGTCAGCCATGGGTGAATGCCGGGCGCATCGGCATCTGGGGCTGGAGTTTCGGCGGCTATATGACGGCCTACGCGCTGACTCACGCCCCCCATGTGTGGCGGGCCGGCATCGCGGTGGCGCCGGTGACTCGCTGGCAGGACTACGATACGATCTATACGGAGCGCTACATGGGGACACCGCAGCGCAATCCCGCCGGCTACGCCGAGAGCTCCGTTGTCGCGGCGGCGCGGCGTCTCGCCGACCCGCTCCTGCTCGTGGCCGGAACCGGCGACGACAACGTGCATTGGCAGAATACCCTGCAGCTCGTGCAGGCGCTGATCCAGGCCGACAGACCCTATCGGCTGCTGATCTACCCCAATAAGACCCATGGCATCTCGGGACCGGCCGCCCGGACCGATTTGTTCACATCCATGGAGCGGTTCTGGGAGCGGCACCTGAACTGAGCGGCTCGCGAGGACACCGCGGGTTCGACCCGCGGCATCGTTTCAGCCGTCCGGCGCGAATGAGTCTCCGCCACCCGGGACCAACCCATTCGCTCGCGGGAACCCGGCGGCACTCGGACGCGCTTCGCCGGGGCGTTCTCGCGAGCCTTCTGCGTCAGCCGCCCACGAGCCGGCGAGGCGGGTAAATTCAGGTAAAAACCCCATTAAGGTAACGTTCATGGCTCTAGTGTTTTCATCGAGCCATCGGAGAGTATTTGTCCGCCGGAGGAACCATGTTCTTCATGCAAATTTTCTTCGCCGCAGTCCTCGGGTTGGCAAGCCTCGGATCGATCGCGTTCGTCTTGATCGACAATCACTTGCAGGATAGAGATCCGCGGATCGAGTACGACGAAGCGGAATGAGCAATCTGAACCGTCCTGAGCGCTGCGCGCCTACTGCTCCAGATACCCGGACACGCCCCGCGAAGGGAACGCGCCACAGGCTTGCCCGGCGCTGAATCGACCGCCGACGGCATCAGACCGTATCGACCGGATCCGCGGTCTCAGGCGTGTTGCTCGTTCAGGAAGCGAACAAGGGCGACCACGAAGCTCAGCAGGACGGGACCGAGGACCAGGCCCAATATCCCGAATGCGCTGACGCCACCGATGGCGCCCACGAAGATCGCGAGCGTCGAGACCTTGGCGCGATGGGCCGTGAGGAGCGGGCGGACGATATTTTCGACGAGGACAAGGCCGGCGCCCCAGAAAACCAGGAATATGGCCCAGCCCCAATGCGCCTGGATCAGCAGATACACGACCGCCGGAACGAGGACGACCGTCGCACCGGCAGGCAGTAGCGCGGCGATCATCGCCAGCACGCCGAAGACCAGCGGCGAGGGCAGGCCCGCGATCGCGAATCCCGCCGCCACGAACAGGCCCTGGATGACGGCGGTCATCGTCGAACCATAGACGACCGCCCGCGTGACATCGCCGAAATACCGCAACAAAGGCTCACGCCGATCGGCGGGAAGGGGTATCAATGCGGCAGCCTGCTGCAGAAACGACTCGCCATCGCGCAGCAGGAAAAACAATACGAACAGCATCATGAAGAAGCTGATCACGGTTCCGAAGAGGCCGAACGCGACGTTCCCGCCCGCGGACGCCGCTGATCTCAACAACGTCGTGGTCGCTCCGGCGAACCAGGCATGGACGTTGAAGCTCTGTCCTGGAAGATTTCGCGAGATCCACGCAATTGCCGTGCCGACCAGGGGAAGGTGCCTGAGCCGAGCCATCAAGGCCGGGATGCCGATGAAAGGGTGGAACTGCAGGTAATGAAGCAGACCGATGGCCTGCTCGGCGAAAATCACGGCCAGAAGCGACAGCGGCGCCAGAACGACAAAGGGCGTTGCGGCCGTGAGAATGGCCGCGGACAGCGCTCCCCGGCCCTTCAGGCCGCCGGTCAGGCGCTTGTGCAGAGGATGGAGCATGAACGCCAGCACCATCGCCCACCCCAACGCGTCGTCCAACGGCGTCAGCACCTGGAGCAGCAGGTAGCCGAGAGCCGCGACGACAGCGACCGCGAACAGCCGGCGGTAAAATGGCGAATCGGTCATGATGATGGCGCTCTCCGAGTGGTTGACGAATCAGATTCCGCGACGGCGCCGCAGCGGGCGGTAATCAAGAGGCGGCTCCGGAGCTGAATTGAACTCGTTCTCCGGGCATGCGGCGTGGCCGGGAGTTTTCCGCCGTTCGAATCAATGATTCGTCCTCGAGTCGCTTGCCGAGTTGCGTTCCCGTCCATTCCCGGGCCGCGGTTACCTGCAGGTCATGAACTATAGCCGCTTCGCATTCATGCGGCGAACGGGCGCCGCCGCCGCAGGCACTGGGGTTTCGCAGCGGGGCTGGCGTCGCCTACCTCTTCGGTCCGCCGCAAGCGGTCATCGCTGCAGATCCCGCCGCACGGCAGGACTGAATTTCGGTCAGTTGAGCCACAGTCGTGCAGCACGCGCCCGGACCGGGTGTTCGTCTCGAGCACTGTCGCCTGCACGCGCTGTAGGCCGAGCGCCGCAGCGACCGCAGCGTGAAGCTGGCGAGCCCGGATTGTGGCGGCGCCTCGATGATCATGAACTGGTTGCGCAATGCGCAATGAACCTCATCCGCCGACGGAGCAGCGGATGACCCGCGACCGCGCGAGGCCGCTCAGGCCTTCTTCAGCAGCCGCGTGATCCAGACCAGGATGACCGCGCCGAGGAACGCGACGATGATCGAACCGATCAGACCGCCGCGATGCCAGATTCCCAACATACCGAACAGCCAGCCGCCGACGACGCCGCCGAGAAGTCCAAGGATGATGTCCACGACGATGCCGTAGCCGCCGCCCTTCATGACCTTGCCGGCGCCCCAGCCCGCAATCAGACCGACGATCAACCAAGTGATGATGCCCATGATGCCTCCCGTTAAGCCGATGTCGAGAGCCCGCTCCGGTTGC
>DAIDUQ010000005.1:0-7861 GCA_027456605.1 Steroidobacteraceae bacterium
GGCCGTGTACCCGACGTTCTCCAGGTCATTGTGCTTGCCGCCGGCGCGCACACAGCGCTGGCTGCTCGCGGCGCGCACGTACTCGCGCGTCTCCTTGCCGAGGAACACGTCCTTGAACTGCACCATGCCGGCATTGGTGAAAAGCAGCGTCGGATCGTTGCCCGGCACGAGCGAGCTCGAGGGCACGACGGCGTGGCCGCGGTCGCGAAAGAATTCGAGGAATGCGCGGCGCACGTCGGCCGCGCCAAGATAGGCAGGTCGCGTCAAGGGTGTCAGTCCAGTTCGAGCTCGGCGCCAGTGGCCGCCCGGATATCATCCGATGAAAAGCCCCGATACTGCAAAAAACGGGCTTGGCGCGCCTTCTCGGCCCAGCCGGCCGGGGCCGCCGCGCCGAACTTGCGCCGCCGCACCTGGCAGGCCAATGTCCGCCAATCGGGCCCGGCCGCGAGGGCCGCATCGATGAGCGCAGGCTCCGCGCCCTGAGCCCTTAGATCGCGACCGATGCGCAGCGGCCCATGGCCGCGCTCCGCGCGATAAGCGACGAAGCGCTCGGCGCAGCGCGCATCGTCGAGCAGGCGCTCGGCGGTCAGCGCCGCGAGAACTTCCGCCGTGGCCGCAGCCTCGAATCCCCGGGCCCGCAGCCTCTCCCCCAGCTCGGCGCGCAAGTAGTCACGCCGCGCCAGCAGGGTCACCGCCGCGGCCCGGATGCTCTTCGGGTCGGCGCTCGATTCAGGCCGAGGCGGCAGCTTCGCCACTGTTGCGCGGCGGGCGGACCGGCAGCAGCCGGGCGCGCACCTCCGCCTCGATCTCCCGCGCCACCTCCGGGTTGTTCTGCAGAAAGACGCGCGCATTGTCCTTGCCCTGCCCGATGCGGTTGCCCTTGTACGAGTACCAGGCGCCGGACTTCTCGATGATCTCCTGGGCGCTCGCCAGATCGATGATCTCCCCTTCGCGCGAGATGCCCAGCCCGTACATGATCTCGAACTCCGCCTCGCGAAACGGCGGGGCCACCTTGTTCTTGACCACCTTGACGCGCGTCATGTTGCCGACCACTTCGTCGCCGTTCTTGATCGCGCCGATGCGGCGGATGTCCAGCCGCACCGAGGCGTAGAACTTCAGCGCGTTGCCGCCGGTGGTGGTCTCGGGATTGCCGAACATCACGCCGATCTTCATGCGGATCTGATTGATGAAGATCACGATGGTGTTCGAGCGTTTGATGTTGCCGGTCAGTTTGCGCAGCGCCTGCGACATCAGGCGCGCCTGCAATCCGACCTGCATCTCGCCCATCTCGCCTTCGATCTCCGCCTTGGGGGTCAGCGCGGCCACCGAATCGATCACCACGATGTCGACCGCGTTGGAGCGCACCAGCATGTCGGTGATCTCCAGCGCCTGCTCGCCGGTGTCGGGCTGCGAGACCAGCAGCTCGGCGATGTTCACGCCGAGTTTCTCCGAGTATGCCGGATCGAGGGCGTGCTCGGCATCGACGAACGCGGCGGTCCCACCGGCGCGCTGCACCTCGGCGATCACTTGCAGGGTCAGCGTCGTCTTGCCCGATGACTCGGGGCCGTAGATCTCCACCACCCGTCCGCGCGGCAAGCCCCCGACGCCAAGCGCGATATCCAGGCCCAGGGAACCCGTCGACACCGATTCGACGTCATAGGCGGCGGCAGCATCGCCGAGACGCATGACCGAGCCCTTGCCAAATTGCTTCTCGATCTGACCGAGTGCGGCGGCGAGCGCCTTTTTGCGATTCTCTTCCATCTGGCTGTCCCGGAAATGGTGGTGACCCACGTACTGGATAAATTATCCCACAAAGTGACCGCTCACCACATCTCTGTTTGTGCGCACAACGTGTTATTTTGCCGCCAATGTGCGGAAAAACAGTGGATAGGTCTCCACAACACTGTATACAGGCCCGGCTTCGAGCGTCCGACTCTCGATGAGGGAAAACTCATTGAACCGCCACAGCACCGGATGCAGTGGCGCAGAGGCACTTGGCCACATCACTTTGTGTGCCACAGTGACATGTGGCCGGAAGGGCTTGAGATCCGGGGCAAAAGCGGCCGCTGCCAGGGCCTCGAGCAACCGGCCGACCCCACCGGCCAGCCCCGCAAGCGGCGCCGGCGGCACCGCGCACAGTACCCGGGAACCGGGCCAGTACGCCAACTCCTGCAGCGGCACCTCGATCGGCCCCGCACCGGTTCCCGCCCCGGTCACGGCCCGCACGACGGCGCCGAGCTCGGCCACGCGCCCCTCGGGCACCGCCCCGATGAACGCCAGGGTGATGTGGTAATTGGCCTCGGGCACCCGCCGCCCGCCGCTGCCGCGCACGCCCTTGCGCACCGAATGCGCCAGCTGCTCGCGCATCGAAGCGTCGGGCCAGAGCGCGAGAAAGAGCCGGCGCGTCCGTTCCCGCGCAGGGGCCGGCGAGCGCGGCGCCTCGCCGCTCAATCCTCATACCTCCTGATCTTCATGAACGGCCCGGTCCGCCAGCCGCGGCTCGCTCCTCGAGCATCCCCAAGACCCTGCGCAAGGCGTAGGCCACCGTCTGGCGGCGAACGGCATCACGGTCGCCTTCGAAGCCGCACCGCTCGCAGCACCGTTGCGGTCGAGTACGCATCGCCACGGCGAGCCACACGGTGCCGACCGGCTTATCGGGCGTGCCCCCCTCCGGCCCCGCGATGCCGCTGACCGCGACCGCAATCTCCGCGCCGGAGCGCGCGAGCGCGCCATCGACCATCTCCCGCACGGTGGCTTCGCTGACGGCGCCCTGCGCCGTCAGCGTCTGCTCGGAAACTCCGAGGTCGCGGATCTTCGCCGCATTGGAATACGTGATGTACCCGCACTCGAACCAGCGCGAACTGCCGGGGACGTCGGTGAGCGCCTTCGCGATCCACCCAGCGGTACACGACTCGGCGGTGGCGATCCGCCAGCGCGCCGCCTGCAGGGCCCGGCCGGTCCGCTCGGCCAGTGCGTACAGAGCGGCATCCGCGACGGGTGAGGTGCCCATGACGAGGAGTGTACCGCGACCGATCGGCCCGAGAATGGGGCACGCCCGCGGCTGCGGCTTGCGATTCCCCGTACCGGCGTTAGGCTATGGTCACGGGGCCGGCGTCGCGCGCTCGCGCCCCGCCCAGAACAACAGCGGTTCCCCGGGGAGAGTCATGCGTACGCGAGGCCTTGGAGCGGCAGCGCGGCCCGCGCCGATCAGCGGGCCGCGCACCTTGGTCGGCCTCTGCGGGCGATTGCGGGCGGGCACACCGCCCATAGCGATGCGCTCGGGAGGAGATCCCGGCGGCCAACGCCACTCGCCTCCTCTCGGGGACGCCTCGGGTCGCGGCGGGCTGATGCGCATCGGCCACCTCGTTTGCTTCTGCCTGCTGGCGGCGCCGACGTTGCCGCGCGCAAGCGCCGCCGCCCGGTGCACGCTGGTCGAGACCCCATCCATCATCGTGACGATGCGCGGTCTGCGACCGACCATACTCACCGCGATCAATGGGGTCAAAGCCCGCTTCATCATCGACACCGGCGCCAGCACCAGCATTCTGTCGGCGGCCGCGGCAGCACAATACAAACTGCCGCTGCGAAATTGGCTTGCGCCCCGCTCGCTGTGGGGTTTGGCCATGCGCATGCAAGACGGATCACCTCACGCGTACATGCGGGGGTTCGGCGGCGGCCAGAGCCGCGCAAAGATCGCCACCGTGAAGCGCTTCACCTACCTCGGCATCGCCTTGTTGAACGTTCCATTCATGGTGGGCGGCAATACCCTGGGCAGCGGCACGGTCGGCCTGTTGGGCGACAACGTGCTGCGCCTCACCGATACCGAATACGATTTCAAGGACGGCGTCATGCGGCTGGTCAGGCCGGTGGACTGCGGCGATCGACCGCTGGCGTACTGGGCGAAACCGGGTCAAGCCGTTGCGGTCGACTCGCTGCGCCGCTCCACCGCGAGCAGCCCCCAGATCATCGGCCGAGGCTCGGTGAACGGTCAGCACATCAGCATCATGTTCGACTCGGGCGCGCCGGAATCGATCCTGTCGCTCGCCGCCGCCCGGCGCGCGGGCATCACGCCACACAGCCCCGGAGTGGTGCCGGCGGGCACTTCATGGGGCATCGCCGGAGATCACAGAGTCAAGCTGTGGCGCGCCCCGATCGCCGATCTGCGGATCGGCACGGAGAGAATCGATCACACGCACCTGCTCATCGCCGATATCGGCGACGTCGCCCCCCGCATGGGCGGCGGCTCGATCGATATGCTGGCGGGAGAAGACTTCTTTCTCGCCCATCACATCCTCGTCGCCTACAATCAGCGCAAACTCTACTTCACCTACAGCGGCGGACCGGTGTTCGACATGGGCTTGCCGTCAGCGCAGTGGCAGCACGCGCCGGCGCACCGCGCGGCGAGCACCGTCACCCAGACTTCGAGCCCGGCTGCTGCGCGCGCGAACGCGGCCGAATTGCTGCACCGCGGCCTGGCCTATGCGGCCCAGAGCGAGATTCACCACGCCCTGAGCGACCTCGAGCGCGCCTGCCGGCTCGACCCCGGGGATGCGAACTGTCTGTACTCCCTGGGAGCGGTGTATGCGCAGGACAAGCAGCCTGCCCTGGCGCTGAAGAATTTCGATGCGGCGCTGCGGATCCGGCCAAACGACGCCGCGGCGCACTTGGCCCGGGCCGCGCTGCGACTGGCGCGCAAGGACTGGCCGGATCCGGCGGCGAAAGCGGCGGCGCTCGCCGAGACCGATCGGGATCTGGACGCCGTCGCACGTCTGAGCGCCCCGGAGGCGCAGGTGCGGTTGCGACTCGGCTGGCTCTACGACTCCGCGGGCGAATATCCGAGCAGCATCCGGCAATTCAAGCTCTGGATGCGCTACCACAGCCACGACATCAAAATGGCCAATGCGCGAGACGGCCTCGCCGACGCGCGCAACAACTTCTGCTATCACAGAGCCAAGCTGGATCGGCATCTCGAGCGCGCGCTGCGCGACTGCAGACTGGCGCTGCATCAGCAGCCCAGAAGCGCGTCGATTCTCGACAGCAACGGCCTGGTGAATCTCAGGCTCGGCAATTTCGCCGCGGCCATCGAAGATTACGATGCCGCGCTCAGGCGCAACGCCCGAATGGCCACCTCCCTCTACGGACGGGGGCTCGCCGAGCTGCGTCTCGGCGAGCCACGCCGTGGGAACGCCGATCTCGCCGGCGCGCAGAAGCTCGAGCCGCGCGTGGCGGCGAAGTTTCACCGCTTGGGACTGGATCCGGGGGCAGCCGGCGGGCACGGCAAAGAACAACCGGCAACGGCCCGCACCCTGCCATAAGAGACGCAACGACCCGCGGGCCGCGCCATTCTGACCGGCTCCCTGAGGCGCCCCTCAGGTCGAGCGCAGCACGAGCGCGGTGGACATCATCTGCGATTCGACGGCCTCGCCGCGGATCATGTCGAGGACTTTGCGGGCGAGCAGCACGCCGCCCTCCTGCCAGTTCTGCCGCACGCTCGAAAGCGGCGGCAGGAAGGTCGCGCCCTGCGGCGTGTCGTCGTAGCCGATCACCGAGACATCCTCGGGCACGGACAGGCCGAGCTCGATGAGCGCGCGGATCGCGCCCATCGCCACCAGGTCGCTGCAGGCGAAGATCGCATCGAACTGCACGTGCCGGTTGTGCAGCGAGCGAACCGCCTGCACGCCGCTCTCCATCGTGAAATCCGTCCGCCGCATCAGCAGCGGCTTGATTCCGTGACGGCCGAGCTCATCGACGAAGCCAAACAGACGCTGGGCCATCTCCGGATGGTCGGGATTGCCGATGAACACCGGGTGGCGCCGGCCGATCGACACGAACCGCTCCGCGACGCTGATCCCGCCGTGCCGATTGTCGCTGCCCACCACGATGTGCTGGTCGCCGCCCACCCCGGCGGCACCCCAGACCACCATGGGCAGGCCCAGCCGGTCATAGGCGCGCACGGCGTCCTGGTGGGCGCCTTGTCCGAGCAGGATCAGACCGTCCGCCGCCTGCGCCACCACATCACCGGCGGCCTGGCGGGTGGTGAGCAGCACGTTGTACTGGGCCGAGGTCAGCTCCTGGGAGATTCCGCCCAGCAGCGCCAGGGGATAGGGATCCCACATGGTGCGCTCCGGTGTCGGGGTCATCTCGACGATCACCGCCACCGCATGGCTGCGGCGCAGGCGCAGATTGCGGGCGCTCACGTTCAACTTGTAGCCGTGCTTGCGCGCCAGCTGCTGCACCCGCTCGCGAGTCTCGGGGCTGACCAGCGAACTGCCGCTCAAGGCCCGCGAGACCGTGATGGTCGACACACCGGCCAACCCGGCCAGATCGGCCATGGTAAGGCTGGTGCGTCCGCCCGGACCCTTTTTCTTACGTTCCACCACCGGTGCTTCGCAGCCGAGAAGATATCGATATCATCCCCTGGCGCACGGTGCGCGTAAAGGCAGCTTGATGCCGGATACTCTCAACCGCTATCGGGTGATCGGCGCTCTGGCGCTGAGCTTCATGATCTTCGCGGTTCTGCTGAACAGCGTCGGCACGGTGATCCTGCAGGTCATCCACACCTTCGGGGTCGACAAGCCCCAGGCGAGCCTGCTCGAGCTCTTCAAGGACCTGCCGATCGTGATCACGTCCTTTGCGCTCGCCTCGTTCCTGCCGATTCTGGGCTATCGGCGCGCGATGCTCATCGCCCTCGGCGTGGTCGCGGTGGCCTGCACGCTCATGCCGCTGTTTCCGAGCTTTCACACCACCGAGCTGCTGTTCGTCTGCGTCGGCATCGCCTTCGCGCTGACCAAGGTATCGGTCTACGGCTCGATCGGGCTGCTGACGACGAGCAAGACCGAGCACAGCCGGCTCACCAATACGATCGAGGGACTGTTCATGGTAGGGGTCGTCATCTCCGGATGGCTGTTCAGCGCCTTCATCCCCTCGGGCCACGGCGCCCACTCCGCATGGCTGAACGCCTACTGGGTGCTGGTCGGCGCCTGCGTGCTCGCGATGGCGCTGCTGGCCGGGGCACGGCTGGACGAGTCCGCGGCACGCGCCGATGCGCGCCCCTTCCGCGAGTCTCTCGCTCAGATCCGCCGACTGTCGATGCGCTCCATGGTCTACGCCTTCCTCGCCACCACGTTCCTGTACGTGCTGATCGAGCAGAGCTTCGGCACCTGGTTGCCGACATTCAACTACGAGGTGCTCAAGCTCCCCGACGCGGTCAGCGTGCAGATGGCGAGCATGTTCGCCGCCTCGATCGCCCTCGGCCGCGTCGTGGCCGGCCAGCTGCTGCGCCGGATCTCCTGGTACACATTGCTCAACACATGCGTGATCGGCATGGGACTGCTGATCGTGCTGACGCTGCCGCTGGCGCACAGTGTCACGGGCGAGCACCTCGGCTGGGCGCACGCCCCGATCGCGGCCTACCTGATCCCGCTGATCGGCCTGCTGATGGCCCCGATCTACCCGGTGATCAACTCCGTCATCCTCACCGCCCTGCCCAAGCCCGCTCACGCGGCCATGACCGGGCTGATCCTGGTGTTCTCGGCGCTCGGCGGCACGATCGGCTCGCGCATCACCGCCATCGTATTCGCGAGTTACGGAGGCATTCGCGCGTTCTACTTCTCGCTGGTGCCGATGACGCTGCTGCTGGTGGCTTTGTTTCTGTTCAAGAGCGAGGCGGCGCGCGCCGGAGCCGCCCTGCCCACTTCCGATCCGGCGCCGGACTGAGACCGGTCCCCAACACGCCGATCGTCCGCCGGCACAGCGCGGGCGGCACGCATGCGCCGCGCGTATTCGCCGGTGGCGGGACATCCGCCGCGCGCGGATAATCGCCCCGATCGGTTCATCTTCATGCCGAAGGGGTCAGTTCATG
>DAIDUQ010000006.1:0-2435 GCA_027456605.1 Steroidobacteraceae bacterium
AGCGGTCTGTGCACCCGCGGCGCGCTCCTCGCGCGAGCGGTTGCCTGCGGCTGCCTGCTCGATGCGGTTGATCACCTCGAGGAACGCCTTGCTGCTCGATTCCACGATGTTGGTGCTCACGCTCGAGCCCCGATAGGTGCGTTGATTGTACTCTACGTACACCACCGCCTCGCCCTGGGCGTCCTCGCCCTCCGTGACGCCGCGCACCTCGAACTTGCGCAGCATCACCCCGAGCCCGGTCGCCGCCTCGATCGCCTTGAAGGCGGCATCGACCGGTCCGTCGCCGTCGGCGGTCTGTTCCACCTCGCGCCCATCGCTGTGGCGCAGCAGGACCTTCGTCGTGGCCGGTCCCTGCATCGCCGCCTGCGTCTCCAGGGCGGCGAGACTCCACGGGCCGTTCGCCGCGCCCCCGGCGCGCAGCACGAGCGCCTCGATGTCGCCGTCGAAGAGCTCCTTCTTGCGGTCCGCGAGCGCCTTGAACTCCTCGAACACTTCGTTGAGCTCGCGCTCCTGCAGCTCGAAGCCGAGTGCGCGCACCCGGTCGCGAAAGGCGTGCCGGCCGCTGTGCTTGCCGAGAATCAAATGACTGCGGGCGAGCCCCACGTCCTCCGGGCGCATGATTTCGTAGGTCGAGTGGTGCTTGAGCACCCCGTGCTGATGAATGCCCGCCTCGTGCGCGAAGGCGTTCTCACCGACCACCGCCTTGTTGCGCGGCACGGTCATCCCGGTGATGCTCGAGACCAGGCGCGAGGTCGGATACAGCCGCGTGGTCTGGATGCCAGTGGTGACATTGAAGAACGCGGCGCGCGTCTTCAGCGCCATCACCACTTCCTCGAGTGAGCAGTTGCCGGCGCGCTCCCCGATGCCGTTGATCGTGCACTCGATCTGGCGGGCGCCGGCGACCACGGCCGTCAGGCTGTTCGCCACGGCCATGCCCAGATCGTCGTGGCAGTGCACCGAGAGGCGGATCCGCTCGATGCCGCGCACGTTCTTGCGCAGGTAGCGGAACAGCTCGGCGAACTCATCCGGCACCGTGTAGCCGACGGTATCGGGGATGTTCACCGTGCTCGCGCCGGCCTCGATGGCCGCCTCGACCACCTGCGCCAGGAATTCCAGCTCGGTGCGCGAGGCGTCCTCGGGCGAGAACTCCACGTCTTCGCACAGTTCACGGGCACGGCGCACGCCGTCGACGGCGGTGCGCAGGATCTGCTCCTCGGCCATGTTCAGTTTGTACTGGCGGTGAATCGCGCTGGTGGCGAGGAACACGTGTAGCCGCCGCCGCGGTGCATCGGCGAGGGCGCGGGCGGCGAGTTCGATGTCCTCGCGGTTGCAGCGAGCCAGGCCGGCGATGATCGGGCCTTCGATCGTGCGCGAGACCGCCTGTACGCTCTCCCAGTCCCCCTTGGAGGCCGCCGGGAAACCCGCTTCGATCACATCGACGCCGAGTTCGGCGAGCGCCCGGGCGACCCGCAGCTTCTCCGGCTGCGTCATGCTGCATCCGGGGGCCTGTTCGCCGTCGCGCAGGGTGGTATCGAAGATCAGTACTTTGTCCGGTTCGGCTGCCATGACAGTCTCCTTGGGGGACAGTGGGAGGGCGGCGCGCTTAAGCGCGCTGGTCGTTCAGCCAGGGCATGCGCGCGCGCAGCTTGGCGCCGACCTTCTCGATCGGGTGCTTCAGGTCGCTCTTGAGCAGCTTCGCGTAACGCTTGCGTCCGCCGGCGTTCTCGCGGATCCACTGGCGCGCGAAGGCGCCGGTCTGGATCTCCTTGAGCACCTTGGCCATCTCCTTCTTCACGCGTGCATCGACGATGCGCGGGCCGCGCGTCAGGTCCCCGTACTTGGCCGTCTCGCTGATGAACTCGTGCATCTTGGTGATGCCGCCCTCGTGCAGCAGATCGACGATGAGCTTCAGCTCATGCAGGCACTCGTAGTAGGCCACCTCGGGCTGGTAGCCGGCTTCGACCAGCGTCTCCCAGCCGCGCACCACCAGTTCGGTCGCCCCGCCGCAGAGCACCGCCTGCTCACCGAACAGATCGGTCTCGGTTTCCTCGGCGAACGTCGTCTCGAGCACCCCGCCGCGCGTGCCGCCGATGCCGTGCGCATACGCCAGCGCGCGCTTCTTGCCCTGGCCGGTGGCGTTCTGGGCCACCGCAATCAGGCACGGCACGCCGCGGCCCTGCTGGTACTGGCGGCGCACCAGATCGCCGGGACCCTTCGGGGCGATCAGCACCACGTCGAGATCCTTGCGCGGCTTGATCTGCTTGAAGTGGATGTTGAACCCGTGCGCGAACAGTAGCGTCGCACCCTGCTTGATCGCCGGCTCGATGCTCTCGTAGAGCGCCTTCTGCGCCAGGTCGGGGACCAGCATCGCGATCAGGTCGGCGTCCTTCGCCGCGCTCACCGGTTCGGCGACCGCCAGACCGTCCTTCTTGGCC
>DAIDUQ010000007.1:0-1911 GCA_027456605.1 Steroidobacteraceae bacterium
GGCATGGCCCGCGCCGGCGCCGCGACGGCGCTCGGCGCCGCGGCCGGGGGCGTTGCGGCCAAGGCGGCGCTCGGTCGCCTGGCGGGACTCACGTCCGTGTCGGGGAGTCCTGCGGGCGGCATCGGCGGGGCCGGGTCATCCGTGGGAGGGTTCAAGGGCGGAGCCGGTGCGATCGCGGCGACCCCGCCGCCGCCCGGCGCGGGCAGTGCGGCGGGGGCCGGTATGGGAGCGGGCGGGAAGGCCGCAGGGGCGGGCGTCAGTGGGGCCGGAAAGGCGGCGGGAGCGGCACTCTCGGCAGTGCCGGGACTGCAGCCCGTCGGGGCGGCGGTCTCCGCCGCGGGCCAGGCGGCGGGCAAAGGGGTCGAGGCGGCCGGCAAGGCGGCCGAGCACGTGGGGACCCCCGCCGGAAAGGCCGCACTGACGGCCGCAAGCGGCGGCGCATCTGCCACTGGGGGTGCCACGGGCACCGGTGGTGCCGCGAGCACCCGCGGTGCCGCGGGCGACGGGGGAGCGCCCCCCGCGGAGGGGGCCGGGAGTCCCGGGCCCGCACCGCCCACCGGCGGGCCGGATCAGTTCTCGGCCGGTCGGCCCGAGGGGACTCAAACTTTCCGCGCTGACCCCGCTGGGGACGAGGAAAAGAAAGAGCCGTCCGCGGCGGGCAAGCTCTGGCAACAAGCACAGCAGCACGCCGGGCAGGCGCCCCGCGGCGTGCCGCACGAGGGCAGCGTCAGCGCACCCGGAATTCGCTTCGGACACTCGGAGGATTAGCGATGTCGATGCACTCTATCCGACGATCATTCTTGCGCGCCGCGCGTCGGCAAGTCCGCACAGCCGAGTTGGGAAACCCGATTCTGCGGCTCCTCCTGGGTCTTGCGCTCGCGCTCGATTTCCTCGCCGGCCACCCCCTGTGGTTGACGGTTGCGATCATCGCGGCGATCGTCGCGGCGTTTTGGCGCGGCGCCCTCGCGATACGCCGCGAGGCGTCCCCGCCACCCGCGTCGGAGGGCCCGGGCGGCGGAGAATAACTGGCTCCTGCGCTTTCCTCCTGGGCGCTCGTGCCGGACTGCGGCGGGGCTCACGAAGAGCCCCGCCGCGTCTCCTTCTCCTCAGGGGGTACAGGAGAGCCCACCATGTCAGTGTTATCTCGATCCGTGTCCGGCTGCTGCCGATTTTTCTCGCCCGCCCACGCCGTCCTGCGCCTGCGGATCCTCTATTACAGCGCGCTCGCTATCCTCGCCATCACGCTCGTCGGCGCGCACCGCCTCCTACTGCGTGAGCATCGCGAGGCGCGCCTGCTCGCCTTCTCGAGTCACGCCTGTCAGATTCAGTCCGCACTGCCCGTCGTTTTCGTTCGGGTGTCGCCTGCGGCCGTGTGGGCAGGCACGAAGACAAAATTCGACATCCATCACGCCGCCGCGCCGAAGAAGGAGAAATAACATGGGTGCCGGCGAACTCATCCTCTACGTATCGGTCCTCCTCGGCATCGCCATCATGCTTCCCTCCATGGTGGGCATGCAGCACCAGGCATTTTCGGACCAGGTGGCGCAGGTCGAGGCGGGGCAACTCGCCAGGATCACGGATGCCGCGCTGCAGTATGAGTACGGCTACATGGCGTCGCTGTCCGCCCCGGGCAGCACGCACACGGTCAGCGTGGCGACGCTCATCCAGCAGGGGTATCTGCCTCCGGGGACGAAGCCGACGGATGCGATGGGCGACCCCATCAGCGTCCAGTACCAGGCGGACAGTTCAGGCAACGTGACTGGCTACGTGATCGCCCAGGGAACCTACCGCTACCCCGACCCCGACGCCGGGCAGATCCTGCTCGACCTCGGCGATCGCGGAGGGTACGTCCCGGAGGTGCCGATCTCGGGGCAAGTGGCCGGCGTGGTCTACGGGACCGGCAACACCTGG
>DAIDUQ010000008.1:0-3876 GCA_027456605.1 Steroidobacteraceae bacterium
CCGCCCGCTTTGGCGGTGTCGGAGGTGGCCGGCGCGACCTTCCCTGAACAGGTCGTGCAGGAGGTCACGGCCGTGGAGCAGGATGAACAGGCGGTGCTCCAGACGGAGGATCAGGTCGGAATGGTCATGGATCAGACTGAAAACTTGGGCACGATGCCCCTTCAGTTCTGGTCGCAGTTGACAGAGCCGGTCATGCTAATGCAGGAAATTATCGGGCAGGCGCAGGGCATTTCCGCGAGCGTCCAGGATACGGCCGCGGCGACCGCGCAGCAATACGGCGATCCGACCGGCGCGGTCGGTTATGCGGGCGGCACCCTCGCGCAATGGACGCAAGGATTCAATTCGCAAATTACGGGCGTGCTGCATGAATACCACCTTTCCCGGCAGCAGTTCGCGACCTCCGCCGCGACCGAACAGACCTTGCAGGCGGCCTCGCGCAGCGCGCAGGGCCGCAATCAGATCCTCCAGGCGAGCAATGCGATGTCCGGGGTGTTGGCGACGGAACTTGCGCAGCTCGATACCGACACGCGCACGGCCAACACCGCGATTCTCACGGATATGGGAAATCGCGCGAACGCCCGGGTTGCCAAGCAAAAGGTCCTCGGCAGCTATCTCACCGCGCCGCTCGTCAAGCCTCCGTACTGAGCAGGGATATCAGCATGCGGCATCGAAACCGACAGCGAGTCGTTCTACTCGGCGCGCTCGCCGCGGTGCTCTTGCCCGCGCTGGCGCAAGCCGCGGTGGGCACGTGCGCGCCAGCCACGGCGGGCACGCCTTCGACCTGTCTCACCAACGGATTATTCGACACCATCCTCGGCATGGTCGAGAACGCGACGGCGAATTGGGTGTCGATCGGCGCCGGCAAGACCGGAATCGGATGGGTGATATTCACGTCTCTTGCGACGCTCGAGCTGATCTGGTGG
This sequence comes from Steroidobacteraceae bacterium, assembly GCA_027456605.1. Classification (GTDB taxonomy): domain Bacteria; phylum Pseudomonadota; class Gammaproteobacteria; order Steroidobacterales; family Steroidobacteraceae; genus 13-2-20CM-66-19. Next base: position 924 of record DAIDUQ010000008.1, read on the forward strand.
GGTATCACCAACGCCCTGCGCAAAAATGATCTCGGGGAGTGGTTCTCATCGCTCTTTCTTAAGATGCTTGAGCTGTCGTTTTTTGGCTTCATCGTCGCCACCGCGCCGACGTGGATGCCCTTTATTCCGCAACAATTCGAGATGATCGGTCAGAAGTTTCTCGCGGCCTCGCAGTTCGGCGCGCCGCCCGGGGCCGCCACCGTGCCGCTCACGCCGTCCGGGATTATGAGCGAGGCATGGAACGTGGAGAAAATTCTCTGGAACGGCGGCAACCCCACCCGAGTGGCGGGTGCCGGCAATCCCACCACGGGAGCGGGCACGAGTCCAACGAACTCGAATTGCTCCTTTGGCCATCCCATCAATTGTGTGAAGCAAGCCGCGGAAAATGCCATGGAGGGCATGATCGCATCCCTGGCGACGATTATCACGTCGCTGCTGCTGTATTTGGGCTTTGGTCTCGTGGCGCTGCAGTTGATGATGACGCTCATGGAGATGTACATGGTGCTCGGGATCGGGAGCATCATGTTGGGATTTCTCGGTTCGCGGTGGACGGTGCAATTCGGCGAGCGCTACGCGAGTTATGCCGCCAGCGTCGGCGTGAAGCTCCTCACGACCTATGGTGTGAGCGCCGTCATGGTGCACATGGCGCAACAGGATGCCGCCTGGTTGAATCAGCTGGGTGCCGGACAGGTGCTCGCGGCACCCGACATGATGGCGCTCGGCACGTCCGGATTGCTTGGCGGGATTATGGCGCTCACGATCCCTTCGGTCGCGGGCAGCATCATGGGGGGCGCCGCGAGCCTCGGGCTCTCGCACCTCACGTCCGCGGGCGGCGGGATCGCCCGCGCGGGCGCGGCGACGGCGCTCGGGGCTGCGGCCGGGGGCGTCGCGGCCAAAGCCGCGCTCGGTCGCCTGGCGGCGCTGACCTCCGTGGCGGGCAGTCCTGCCGGAGGGATCTCAGGGTCCGTGGCATCTGTTGGAGGGTTCAAGGGCGGTGCCGGCGCGATCGCAGCCGCGCCGCCGCCGCCGCCGCCGGCGGGGGCGGCGGGCGCTGGCATGAGCATGGGCGGGAAAGCCGCGGGAGCCGGTGTTGCAGCGGCCGGAAAGGCCGCCGGAGCGGCCGTTTCCGCTGTGCCAGGGCTTCAGCCCGTCGGGGCGGCGGTCTCCGCCGCGGGTCAGGCGGCCGGGAAAGGTGTCGAAGCGGCGGGCAAGACCGCCGAGCAAACGACGAGTGTGGCCGGGATGGCCGCCGGCAATGCGGCCAGCGCGGCGCGTAGCGCGACGGGTGCCGCCACTACCGGCTCGGGCGCCAGTCCTGCGGGGGGCACGCCTTTCAGCGGCCCGGGCAAGGGTGGCGGGGATGCACCGTCGGCCGGCAGCGCCTCCGGCACGGGCGGGCCGGATCAACTTTCGGCACCCGCAGGGGCGTCCCCGGCAGGGGGAGCGCCCCCCGCAGGGGAAGGTGAGAAGAAGGAACCGTCCGCGGCCAGCAAACTCTTGCGGCAGGCGCAGCACCATGCGGGCCAGGCACACCGTGGACTGCCACACGAGGGTGGGGTTTCCGCGCCAGGGCTGCGGTTCAGCCACTCCGAGGACTGAGGAGGATTAAGCGATGTCGATGCGCACCATTCGTCGCTCGTTTATTCGGGGATATCGGCAACAGTCGCAGGTCACACCGGAGCTCGGCGCTCGAGTGCTGCGGCTCATCCTCGCCGTGTGTCTCGGCATCGACTTCGCCGCCGGCCACCCCCTTTGGCTGACGCTCGGCCTCATCGCGACTATCACCGCGGTGTTTGTTCGCGGCGCGCGCGAGATCCGCCGCGAGGCGGCGGAGCCGTCGCCCGGGACGGAGGGCCCATCCGACGGAGAATAGCTGGCTCTCGCGCTTTTTCTCCTGGGCGCCAGTCGCCGGGCTGCGGCGGGTTCATGACGAGCCCGCCGCATCTCATCTCTTCAGGAGGAACAGGAGAGTCCACCATGTCAGTTTTATCTAACTTTGCGTCCGGCTTCCGCCGATTCCTTTCACCTTCTTGCGCCGTCCCGCGCCTGCGGATCCTCTATTGCGCCACGCTCGCACTCTGCGGGGCGCTGCTCTTCATGCTGCACATTTCCCTCGCGGGCGAGCAGCGTCTCGCCCACGCGCTGTCAGTCGAGACGCGCGCGGCGGTCGCCGCGCCCCGTGTCATTTTTCTTCCCGTGCCCCCCATTGCACTGAAGGCGAAGGCAAACATCCATCGCCCGCCCGCCGCGCCGCAGCGCAAGGGGAAATAACATGGCCGCCGGAGACTTAATTATCTGGGTTTCGGTCCTCCTGGGCATCGCGATCATGTTGCCGAGCATGGTCAACATGCAACACACTGCCTTTACCGACCAGATTGCCAAGGTCGAGGCGGGGCAGCTCTCCACCATTACCGATGCCGCCCTGGAGTACCAGTATGGCTATCTCGCCGCGCTCTCGGCCCCCGGCTCGACGCATATGGTCTCGGTGCAGACCTTGATTTCGCAGGGCTACCTACCGCCGGGCACTTCGGCAGTCGATGCGATGGGCGATCAGATCTCGGTCCGCTATCAGGCGGACTCGAGTGGCAACGTCACCGGGTACGTGGTGGCCCAGGGCAACTATCGGTACCCCGATGCGGATGCCGGGCAGATCCTCCTCGATCTCGGCGACCGCGGCGGCTACGTCCCGGCGGTGCCGATCGCGGGCCAGGTGGCCGGTACCATCTACGGCACGGGTCGCACCTGGCAGGCTCCCGCGCCGGCCGGCGTGAATCCCGGAGCGCTCGCCGTGAAGGTCGAGAGCAATGCCGCGCAGCAGGCCGACGATTCGCGCTTCCTGTGGCGCGTGCCGGCCCCGATTCCTGCGGACAATTCCATGTCGACGCCCCTGATTATGAGCGCCGTGGAGCCCCCTGGGGGCGCGTGCGGCAATACTGGTGCCATCGCGCAGGAT
>DAIDUQ010000009.1:0-15904 GCA_027456605.1 Steroidobacteraceae bacterium
GCCGGGTCCGCCTCGCGCGCGCCCCCGCCGGCGCTGGCCGGCGGCCGAGCCGCATGCGGGTCCGTGAGCCCATTCTCTTCGAGCCGCCGCTCGAGACCGGCGGTCGCCTGCCCGCGCAGGAAATCGTCGGCGTCGCCCTCCCCCGGCACCGGATAAGCCGGCAGACGCGGCCGACCGAGCTCGAGCACCAGTGCGGTGCGCCGGGCGATCTCGAGGGCGTTCGCGAGCGCTTCGGGAATGTCGGCGAAGCGCTCGGCCATCTGCGCGCCGGTACGCAGAAACTGCTCGGGGGTGTAGTGGCGCGGACGGGTGGTGTCGGCCAGCTGCCGGCCCTCGTGAATGCAGACGCGCGCTTCGTGCGAGTCGAAATCCTCGCGCCTGAGGAAACGCACGTCGTTGGTGGCCACCACGGGCACGCCACGGCGCGCGGCCAGATCGAGCGCCGCGCTGATGTAGGCCTCCTCGGCCGGACGGCCCAGCCGCTGCAGCTCGAGGTAGTACCGGTCCGGCAGCAGCGTCTGCCAGTGCTCGAGAGCGGCTCGCGCATCGCGCTCCCGCCCGTTGACGAGCGCGCGGCCCACGTCTCCCTCGGCGGCGCAGGACAGCCCGATCAGGCCGGCGAGATTCTCCGGCGTCAGCCAGTCGCGCGCGATCATCGGCACGCCGCGCTGCTGGCCCTCCAGATACGCGCGGCTGACCAGGCGCGTCGCGTTGCGATAGCCGTCCTGTGATTGACACAGCAGGGTCAGGCGGCTCGGCGGCTGACGCTCGCCGCTCTCGCGCACCAGCAGGTCGACTCCGACCACCGGCTGCACGCCGCGCGCGAGCGCGGCGCGATAGAACTTGACCATCGCGAACAGGTTGCTCTGGTCGGTCACCGCCACGGCCGGCATGCCCGCGGCGGCCACCGCCTCGATCAGTTGCGGCACGCGCACGACGCTGTCGAGCAGCGAATACTCGGTGTGCAGACGCAGATGGACGAACTCGGCGGCCATGGCGCTCAATCTCGGCGCGGGCACGGCCGCGCGGGAGCGGGAGCGTGCGCTGCGCTCACGAACTGCGCCGCCGCCGCGCGCACCGGCGCAAACGACAGCCGATGCTCGCTCGAGGGTCCGAGCCTGCGCAGCGCCTCGAGGTGCGCCGCCGTGCCATAGCCCTTGTGGCGCGCGAAGCCATAGCCGGGATGACTCCGCTCGAGCACACGCATCAGCGCGTCGCGATGTGTCTTGGCGAGGATGGAGGCGGCGCTGATCGCCGGCACCAGCGCATCACCGCCGACGATGGTCTCGACCGTGCAGCCGAGGTCGGCCAGTTGCGGCGCGCGGTTGCCGTCGATGCACACGTACGCCGGCCGTACGCCGAGGGCCAGCAACGCCCGGCGCATCGCCAACAGCGTCGCCTGCAGAATATTCACCGTGTCGATTTCCCCGCGATCGGCGCTGCCGATCGCCCAGGCGCGCGCGCGCGCGCAAATGAGCGGCGCGAGACGCTCGCGCTGTTGCGCGCTCAAGCGCTTGGAGTCGTCGAGCCCTTCGATGGGACGGGACGGATCGAGAATGACCGCCGCGGCCACCACCGGCCCGGCGAGCGGCCCGCGGCCGGCCTCATCGACGCCCGCGGCCGACTCGTGCCGGCCGCCCGCATACACCGGGCTCATGCGGTCTCACCCCGCGCGCCGCGCGCCGCCAGACGCAAAATGGCCTCCGCGGCGCGTCCCGCTCCGCCGCGGCGCAACTCGCGATGGATCCGATCGAACTCGACCGACAGCGTCTGGCGATAGGCGGCGTCCTCCAGGCGCGCGAGCAGCGCCGCGCCCAGGGCCGCGCCGCTCACCTGTTGTTGAAAGAACTCGGGCACGAATGCCCGGCCGAGCAACAGATTGGGTTGTGAAAAATACGGCACGGTCACCAGCCGTAATCTGCGCAGCGCATAGGTGGTCACCGCGCCCAGGCGATACGCCACGACCATCACCCGGCGCGAGAGCAGTGTCTCCAGTGTAGCGGTTCCGGACGCCACGAGGGCTCCGTCACAAGCGGCCAGCGCCCGCTGCGCCTGGCCGTCGATCACCATAATCTCCGGAGCATCGGGCACTTGCGCCAATTTCCTCAGGAACGTCTCACGCGCGCGCGCACTCGCCATGGGGGCGATGAACCGAACGTCGGGCGCCCGCCGGGCGATCCAGGCCGCCGCCGCGGCAAAATCCGCCCCGAGCCGCTGAACCTCCCCCAGGCGGCTGCCCGGCAGCAGCGCCACAACGGTCCCCTGCGGCGCGAGGCCGAGCTCGGCGCGCGCGCCGCGGCGGTCCACCTCCAGCGGTATCTGGTCGGCCAGCGGATGGCCGACGAACTCGGCCTCCAGGCCGTGGCGGCTGTAGAAGCCGGTCTCGAACGGCAGCAGACACAACACCAGATCGCAGGCGCGGCCGATCTTGCGTACCCGGCCCTGCCGCCAGGCCCAGACCTGCGGAGCCACGTACTGTACGGTGGGAATGCTCCGCGCCCGCAGGCGCTTCGCCAGGCCCAGATTGAATGCGGGCGCGTCTATGCCGATGAACACATCGGGCCGTGCCGCGACGAAGCGGCGCACGAGCGCGGCGCGCAGCCAAATCAGGCGCGGCAGGTGCGGCAGCACTTCCGTGAAGCCCATGACCGCGAGCGTCTCGGCGTCCTCCCAAGCCTCGCAGCCGGCGGCCTGCATCTTCGGTCCGGCGACCCCGAAGCACTGCAGCCGCCCGACCCGCTCGCGCAGCGCCGTGATCAGCGCCGCACCCAGCTGGTCCCCGGAGGACTCGCCGGCCACAATCCCCACACGCAACTCCGAGCGCGCAACGGCCCCCAGGGGCTCGCAGCCCGGCGGATCGCTCATCGCACGACGCTGCGGCCGCTGTGGCGGATGAACTCGATGAACACCTTCACTTCAGGCTGCTCGGCGCCATCAGGCTCGAGCCGATCGAGCGCATCGCTCAGGCGCAGACCACTGCGATAGACGATCCGGTAGGCCTCGCGAATATTGCGGATCTGCGCCGGGCCGAACCCGCGCCGCTTCAGGCCCTCCGAATTGATCGCGTGCGGCACGGCGGGATTACCCGCCACCATCACGTACGGAGGCACATCGCGAGTCACGATGGCCCCGCCGGCGAGAAAGGCGTGCGCGCCGATCTTGCTGAACTGATGTACGGCCGCCAGCCCGCCGAGGATCGCCCAGTCACCGATCTCGACGTGCCCCCCCAGCGCGGCGCAGTTGGCGAACACCGTGTTGCTGCCGACCGTGCAGTCGTGCGCCACGTGCGAGTACGCCATGAACAGGTTGTCATTGCCGATGCGGGTGACGCCCTGGTCGTGCGCCGTGCCGCGATTGACGGTGGTGAACTCGCGGAACACGTTGCGGTCGCCGATCTCGAGGCGGGTCGGCTCGCCGCGATACTTCATATCCTGCGGCGCGTCGCCGATCGATGCGAACTGGAACACGCGATTGTGCGCGCCGATGCGTGTCGGGCCGTTGATCACCACGTGGGGACCGACCACGGTGCCGGCGCCGATGGTGACGTCCGGACCGATGACGCTGAAGGGACCCACCGTGACGTCGGCTGCGAGCTCCGCCCGCGGCGAGACCACGGCATGCGAGTCGATCACTTACCGGCCTCCGGCGTCACCATGATCTCCGCGTGCGCGACTTCGCCGTCGCCGACCCGGGCACGGGTGGAGAAACGCCAGATGCCGCGCAGGCAGCGATCCAAGTTCGCCTCGAGTATGAGCTGATCGCCCGGCTCGACCGGCTTGCGGAACCGCGCCTTGTCGATGCCGACGAAGTAGAACCTGCTGTCCTCGTGCGGGACCGTGTCGGAGCTGAGAAAAGTCAGGATCCCCGCGGTCTGCGCCAGCGCCTCGATGATGATCACTCCCGGCATGACCGGACGGCCGGGGAAATGGCCGGGAAAGAACGGCTCGTCGTAAGTGACGTTCTTCAGGGCGCGGATGCTCTCTCGGGAGTGCCACTCGAGCACTCGATCGACCAGCATGAACGGATAGCGGTGCGGTAGCAGCCGCAGGATGGCATGAATGTCGAGTTGCGCTTCAGTCATCTTCCTCTTCTTCCGGGTCCTGCGCAGGGGCTACGCGGCGCTCGAGCGCCCTCAGCCGCTCGGCGAGCGACTCGATGCGCTTGAAGCGCGCCACCAGACGCCGCCAGAGGTGTGCCTGCTCGTATGGAATTCCGCCGGAGTATACCCCCGGTCGGGTGATCGAATGGCTGACCATGGTGCGGCCGGTGATCACCACCTCGTCGCAGATCGTCAGATGGCCTCCGATGCCGACCTGACCGCCGATCATGCAGCGGCGGCCGATAGCCGTGCTGCCCGAGACGCCGACGCATGCCGCCAGGGCGCTGTGCGCCCCGATACGCACGTTGTGGGCGATATGGATGAGGTTGTCGAGCTTGACACCCTCCTCGATCACGGTGTCCTCGATCGCGCCGCGATCGATGGCGGTGTTGGACCCGATCTCCACGTCCGCGCCGACGCGCACCGAGCCGGTCTGGGGCACTTTCAGCCAGCGCCCCCCCTCCTGTGCGAACCCAAAGCCGTCGCCGCCGATCACCGCCCCGGGCTGCACCAGCGTGCGCGCCCCGATCTGCACGCCGCGGCACAGCGTCACGCGGCCGACCAGCCGCACATCCTCGGCGACGAGCACCCCGCTCTCCAGCAGACACTGCGGGCCGATGTAGGCGCGGGCACCCACCACCGTTCCCGCACCGATCACGCTCAGCGCACCGATATGCGCGCTGGGGTCGATGCGGGCATCGGGAGACACCACCGCCGAGGGGTGGATGCCGCTGGGGCCGAACGGCTCCGGGTGCAGCAGCGCGCAGATGCGCGCAAAGGTGGCATGGGGATTGACGCAGACCAGCGCCGCGGCCGGACAGGCCGCGGCGCTTGCCGCATCGAGCACGACCACCCCGGCCCGCGTCACCGCGAGCTGCGCCCGGTAGCGCGGGCTGGCGAGAAAGGCCACCGCGTGCGCATCAGCGCTCGAGAGCGTCGCCACCCGCTCCACCGTGAGACTCGGATCTCCGCGAAGCTCGCAGCCGAACCGGACTGCGAGCTCGCCGATCGAGACGCTCATCGCACGGGGAGACCGATCAGTGGGCCGGCGCGGGCGCCTTGAGCACTTTCATCAGCGCGGGCGTGATGTCCATGCCCGGCTCGGCATAGATCACCCCATTGGCCAGCACCAGGTTATAGCCGTGCTGCGCGGCATAGCGCTGCACGACCGCCGCGACGGACTTCTGCACCTTGGTGAACAGCTCGTCCCGGCGCGTGCTGAGGGCCTGCTGAGTCTGCACGGACTCTTTGCGGAACGCCTCGAGCTTCTCGCGCAAGTCGAGCTCGGCCTGCGCCACCTGGTCCTGGGTCATGGTCGCCTGGTTGCGCTGCAGGTTCGCCTGCTTGGCCCTCAGGACCTTGGCTTCGGCCTGTAGCTGCTTCTGTTTGGGCACGAATTCCGCGCGCAACGCGATCAGCGCGGCCTTGTACTGCGGCGAGGACTGCACCAGCACGCCGTAATTGACCACCCCGACCTTCAATGTCGCGGCCTGCACTTGCGCCGCTGCCAGTCCCGTAACCAGCAATCCGACGGCGATTATCCAACCCACTGAACGGCTTCTGCTCAAGCACTTCACGGAAATCCACCTCGTGGAACTGACGGAAAAATCGTATATGCGTAGGCGCCCCTCTTCGGGGACGCATTATTAACCCATTCTACCACCAGCGCCGCGGCGCCGCCCGAATGCGGCCTAGAAGGCCTGTCCCACCGTGAACTGGAAGCCCTGGGTCTGGTCGCCCCAGGTATTTAAGGTCGAACGCGTGGCATTGAGCGGCACACCGTAGCTGAATCGGAACAGGCCCATGGGCGACATCCACTCCACCGCCACGCCGACCGCGCGCTTCAGGCTCCCCATGCCGTGGAAATGATAGTAGACCGGCGTGACATTGTTCGGCTCGAAGAAGTGCACGCTATTGCCGGTATAGAACACATTGCCCATATCGAAGAACAGGGCCACTTGAGCCGTCTCGCGCCACTTCTTCGGGATCGGCAGCAGCAGCTCGTTCTGGCTGACGATATCGAAATTGCCCCCGTAGGGGTTGCCGAACTGGTCGCGCGGCCCGAGCCAGTCGGTGCGGAAGCCGCGCACCGAATCCGGTCCGCCACCGTAGAACAGCCGGTACGGCGGCAGCCCGGAGGTGCCGTCGAAACCGTTGCCGTAATCGGTGCGCTCGTAGAACGACAGGATGAAATGGCGCCACAGGGGCACGTACAGCTGGTAGTCCAGGCTCGCCACGAAGTACTGCACCGGGCCGCTGCCGGGGATGGTGACGCTGCCGTTCACCGAGAAGCGCTGGCCGCGGGTCGCGAACAGGGTGCGGTTGCGGTCATCGAACTGGTAGCCGAGCAGCACCTGCGTATCGTAATAGTTCGTGCCGAAGAGCTCGTATTCGTTGTTCGCGTAATCCTCGTGCACCAGGTCGGTGTACGGATTGCCGTTCTGCTGCACCCACTGCACCGCCTGCTCGGAGCTGCCGAGCGAGCTGGTCAGCAGCTGGGCATCCTCGAAGGACGCGCCGAACGACAGATACTGGAACTCGGTGATCGGGTAGCTCCACTCCGGCCCCAGATTGATCGTCTTGGAGTTGAACTGCGAGGACGAGGAGACGAACTGCGTGGAGTCGTTGTAGCTCAAGGAGAGCGTCTGCGACACGCCGTTCTGGGTGATGAACGGATTCGTATAGCTGATGTCGTACATCTTCTCGAACGCGCCGCCGGACAGACTGACGTTCAGCTCGTTGCCGGTGCCGAGGAAATCGGCGTCGCCGAAGTTCGCGTTCAGCATCAGCTTGTACATGGCCGAATAGCCGAGACCGCCCGACAGCTGCGCCGCCGGTCCCTGCTTGATCTTGTAATTGACGTCCACCTCGTCCGGAGAGCCCGCCACCCGATGCTTGGAATACGTCACGCCCTTCACGTACGGCAGACGCTCGAGGAACTGCTTGCCGCGCTCGAGCGACACGTTGGAAAGCCAACCGCCCTCCAGCTGGTGCAGCTCGCGCCGCAGCACCTTGTCGTTGATGGCGGTTTCACCCGAGAAGGTGATCTTGCGCACATAGACCCGGTCGCCCGGATCGACGAAGAAAGTGAGCTCGACCTGGTGGGTCTTGTTGTTCGGTGTCGGCACCGGGTCCACCTTGGCGAACGCGTAGCCGTACTCGCCCAGGCGGTTCTCGATGAGCTTCTGCGTATTGCTGATCAGCGCCCGGTCGAACACCTCGCCGGGGTGCGCCTGCACCAGCCGCTCGAGCTGCCGCTCGGGCACCACGAACGTTCCGGCCAGCTTGACCTTGGAAATGCGGTAGACCTCGCCCTGCTTGATGTTGATGTTGATGAAGATGTTCTTCCTGTCCGGACTGATCTGCACCTCCGAGGAGCGGATCGCGAAATTCGCGTAGCCACGATCCATGTAGAAATTGCGCAGTCGCTCCAGATCGCCCTTCAAGGTCGCGCGCGAATAGCGGTCGTTGTCCTCGTACCAGGACAGCCAGCCCGGCGTCTTCAGGTGGAAGCGCTTGAGAACCATCGCTTCCGGGAAGCGGGTGTTGCCCACGATGTTGATCGAGCGGATGACGGCGCGCGAGCCCTCGACGATCTTGATCTTGATCTTGACCCGGTTGTCCGTCTCCGGGACGACCTTGGTGTTGATCCGCACCCCGTACTTGCCCCGGCTGTAGTACATATGGGTCAGATAGCCGGTGACCTCGCTCAGCACCGAGCGGTTGAAGATCTTGCCCGGCGCGAGTCCCACGTTGCGCAGGGACTTCATCAGGTTCTTGGTCTTGATCGCCTTGTTGCCGGTGACCTGGAAGCTCTCGATCGACGGCCGCTCCATCACCACCACGACCAGGGTGTTTCCCTGGCGGCGCATCTCGATGTCGCGGAAGAAGCCGGTGGCGTACAGCGCCTCGATCGCCCGGCGTATCTTGGCCGGCGTCAGGTCATCGCCGATGTTGATCGGCAGATAGTTGAACACCGTCCCTTCGGAGATGCGCTGCAGGCCCTCCACCTTGATGTTGCCCACGGTGAAATCCGCCGAGCGCGGCGCGATATTGCCCTGCGCCATGGCGAGCGCCGAATGCACGGCGAGCGCGACGGCGGCGAGCGCCAAGCGACCCTTCATACGAAGAACACCCGATTTGTCACGTAGCGGAACATTTGACCCCGATGTATTGCGTCGATCACGTGTGTTTCCCCCCGCGCCCCGGCCGGCGATGCGGCGCGGAGCCGAGCGGACCTCGATTCGGGCCCGGCTTCAAACTGTGCAAGGGTCAACCAAACTGGCGCGCGATGTCGTTGAACACCGCCACCCCCATCAGAAGAATCAGCAGCGCGATTCCCACTTGCTGACCGATGATCTGCGCGCGCTCGGACAGCGGCGCCCCCTTGACCCACTCGATGGCCTGGAACAGGATCTGCCCGCCGTCGAGCACCGGAATCGGCAGGAGATTGAGAAAGCCCAGCTCCATCGAGATGAGCACGAGGAACCCCACGAACGAGCCGAGCCCGGCGCTGGCCGACTGGCCGGCATCCTCGGCGATGGTCAACGGCCCGCCGATGTTTTTGATCGACACCCGGCCGAGCGCCATCCGCCACAACAGGCGCGCCTGCAGTCTCGTCAGGGTCCAGATCCGGCCCGCGGCGTGCGTGAGCGCGCCGAGCGGCCCGAGCGGCGCGGTCTGGACCATGCCCGGCGGATAGCTGATCGTCATCGGCTCGGCCGCCTCGATGCGTCCGATGACGCGACCATCGACCGTTACACTCTTGGTCGTGACGTCGACGGTCCGCTCGAGCACCCCGCGCCGATAGGTGATGGCGAGTGTCTTGCCCGGATTGGGACTCACGGCCGCCACGATGTCCTGGAAGTTCTTCATTGCATGGCCGTCGACCGCGACGATCCGATCGCCGGCGCGCAGCCCGGCGCGCGCCGCCGGTCCGCCGCGCAGCACCTGGCCCAGTACCGGCGGAACCGTCGGCTCCCAGAAGTGCATCCCCAGGCCGTGCAGCGGATCCTTCGGACCGGTGAGCGCGCGGCGCTGCGCCGGATTACGCACATCCAGGTCGAGCGCGCGGGCGGCACCACCCTCGGCGCGCACGGTCACGTGCGCATCGCCGTTGCCGCTCATGACATCGAGCAGGCGCAGAACCACCTGACGCTGGCTGTCGACCGGCGCCCCGTTGATCGCGACGATCCGATCGCCCCGGCGCACCCCGGCGCGGGCGGCGATCGAGCCGGCCTGCACATGACCGATCACCGGCAGATAGCGGGTCATGCCGCCGGCCCACAGAATGACGGTGAGCGCCCCGATCGCGAATATGAAGTTGAAGCCGGGACCGGCGAGCAGCACCAGAATGCGCTTCAGCGGATGCTGGCGCGTGAACGAGCGGGAAAGCTCCTCCGGCGGTACCGGACCGTCGCGCTCATCGAGCATCTTGACGTAGCCCCCGAGCGGAATGGGGCAGATCCAATACTCGATCTGATCGCGCTTGCCGCGCCAGGAGATGATGGGCTTGCCGAACCCCACCGAGAAGCGCAGCACCTTGAAGCCGAGGCGGCGGGCCACCCAATAGTGACCGAACTCGTGCACCGTGACCAGCAGACTCACGGCGATCAGGAACCACAACAGATACCATAGCGCCGTCATGCGCCCGCACCCCCGACCGAGACCTTATCACTCGCGTGCATACGCTCCTCGATACACGCGTGCGCGAGCCGCCGCGCCTCGCCATCGGCGGCTGTGACATCGTCCAAACCGCCGATGGGTCCCGCCGTAGAGCGTGTGATCACCTCCTCAATGACCGAGGCGATGCCGGGAAAGTTCAACCGCCGCTCGAGGAAGGCGTGCACCGCCACCTCGTTGGCCGCATTCAGCGCCACCGGCGTGAGGCCACCGGCGCGCGCGGCCGCTCGCGCGAGGCGCAGACTGGGGAAACGCGCCGGGTCGGGCGCCCGGAAGTCCAACTTCGCCGTCTTGACCAGATCGAGGAACGGGACGCCCGAGGTCATGCGCTCAGGCCACGCCAACGCATGCGCGATCGGCGTGCGCATGTCGTGGGAGCCGAGTTGGGCGAGCATCGAGCCGTCGATGTACTCGACCAGCGAGTGCACGATGCTCTGCGGGTGAATGACGATATCGACCCGCTCGGGTGTCAGCCCGAACAGGAAACACGCCTCGATCAACTCCAGGCCCTTGTTCATCAGGGTGGCCGAATCGACCGAAATCTTGCGCCCCATCACCCAGTTGGGGTGGGCCACGGCCGCCTCCGGCGTCGCCGCGGCGATGGCCTCCGCGCTCCAGTCGCGAAACGGCCCCCCCGAGCAGGTCAGCAGCAGGCGACGCACGCCGCTCGGGGCCTCGCCGGCACGGGTCCCGTGCGGCAGACACTGGAAGATGGCGTTGTGCTCGCTGTCGATCGGCAGGAGCACCGAGCCGCCCGTGCGCACCGCCTCCATCAGCAGCGGGCCGGACATGACCAGGGATTCCTTGTTGGCGAGCAGCAGCCGCTTGCCGGCGCGCGCGGCCGCAAGCGTCGAGGGCAGCCCCGCCGCCCCGACGATCGCCGCCATGACGCACTCGGTCTCGGGCAGCGTCGCCAGCTCGAGCAGACTGTCGGGCCCGGCCAGCACGCGCGTGGCGCGTGCCGCATCACCGAGGCGCGCCTGGAGCTCCCGGACCGCGCCGGCGTCGGCGAGCGCCGCATAGGCCGGGCGATGGCGCCGGATCTGCTCGGCAAGCTTCTCGGTGTTGCGGTGGGCGCCGATACCGATCAAGCGGAAGCGGTCCGGGTGGCGCGCGAGCACATCCAGGGTGTTCTCACCGATCGAGCCGGTCGAGCCCAGAACCACCACCCCAATCATGACATGACTCCCATAACCGTGAGACCGAGCAACAGCACCGGGGCGGCCCCGGTCAGGCTGTCGATGCGGTCCATGACCCCGCCGTGCCCCGGAAAGAGCCGGCCGCTGTCCTTCACCCCCGCGAAGCGCTTCAGCAGACTTTCGGTCAGGTCACCCACGATCGAGAAGCCCACCGCCGCCAGGCACAGCGCCACGAAGCGCCCCAGGGGCACACTGAACCAGAAACTGCCGGCCACCGCCACCGGAATGCACGAGACGACGCCGCCGAGCGCCCCTTCCCAGGTCTTGGCGGGCGAGACCCGTGGCGCCAGGCGCACCCGTCCGAAGCGGCGGCCCGTGAAGTACGCGCCGATATCCGCCACCCAGACCAGAAGCAGGCAGAACAGCACCCACTCGGCGCCGCGCTCGCCATCGAGGCGCAGGCGCGCGAGCGCCACCCAGGCCGGCACCAGTGCGCAGATTCCGGCCGCGGCCGCCGAGCCGCGCCCCACACGCCGCGGCGCCAGCGTGATCCAGGCCAGCGCCACCAGCCACCACAGCAGCGCCCCGCCCAGCAACAGCTCGAGGCCCGCGCGCGTGCCGCTGAGACGCCAGGCGAGCGCCAGCGCCGCGGCGATGAGCACCACGTACGCGCCCCGCACCCAGAGTCGGCGCGGCTCGACGAACCCCGACCATTCCCACGCTCCGACCAGGACCGTCAGAGCAAGCACGATCACCGTGGCGCCCGGGGGCAATCCGAACAGCACCGCCAGCAACAGCGCGATGAGGATGGCGGCGGTGATGACGCGCGAACGCAGCGAGTCGCTCACGGTCGCACTTTCACGATTGCGCCGCCGAGGGCGGACGATCGGGGCGCTGTGCACCGGTGAGCCCGAAGCGCCGCTCGCGGTGGGCAAAGAAGTCCAGCGCCCGAGCCAGCTCGGCGGCATCGAATTGCGGCCATAGGCAGTCGCAGAAGTAGAGTTCGGTGTATGCCAGGTTCCAGAGCAGAAAGTTGCTGATGCGCCGCTCGGCGCCGGTGCGAATCAGCAGATCCGGGTCGGGCAGCCCGGCCAACTCGAGCGCCGAGGCGAAACGCGTCTCGTCGAGGGAGGCGATGTCGAGCTCGCCGCTCAGGCAGCGCGCCGCGAGCGTGCGGGCCGCCTGCACGATGTCCCAGCGCCCCCCGTAGCTCACGGCGATCTGCAGCTTCAATCCCGTGTTGGCCGCGGTACGCTGCTCGGCCGCGGCGATCTGGGCCTGAAGACGCACCGAGAGGGCGCGGCGATTGCCGATCACCCGCAGGCGCACACCCCGGCGGTCCAGATCGCTGACCTCGCGGTCGATCGCCTCGAGGAACAGTCCCATCAGGCTGGCGACCTCCTCGGCCGGACGCGACCAGTTCTCGCTCGAAAAGGCGAACAGCGTAAGCGCCCCGACGCCGAGCCGCGCGCACTCGCGCACGCACAGCCGCACCGGCTCGAGCCCTGCCTTGTGGCCGGCCGGCCGGGCAAGACCCCGCTCGGCCGCCCAGCGGCCATTGCCATCCATCGTGATCGCGATATGACGCGGCAGCGTGGCGGGGTTGGCGGTGGGAGACACTACGCGAGTCCATCAGACCTGCATGATTTCCTTTTCTTTGGCCGCCAGAAGCTGCTCGATGTCGGCAATGTGCTTGTCGGTGAGCTTCTGGATCTCCGCTTCGGCGCGCCGCTCGTCGTCCTGCGAGAGCTGCTTCTCCTTCAACAGATCCTTGACGTCGTTCATCACGTCGCGGCGCACTCCGCGGACCGCGACACGGGCGTTCTCCGCGTCGGCTTTGAGCACCTTGACGATCTCGCGGCGGCGCTCCTCCGTCAGCGGCGGCATCGGTATGCGGATCACGGTGCCGGCGGTCATCGGCGTCAGTCCCAGGTCGGACTTGAAGATCGCCTTCTCGACCGCCTGCACGGCACCCTTCTCCCACGGGGAGATGATCAGCGTGCGGCCGTCCTCGACGGCGATGCTGGCCACCTGCTGCAACGGCACCTCCGAGCCGTAGTACTCGACCTTCAAGTGCTCGACCAGGCTCGGGTGCGCCCGCCCGGTGCGCAGTTTCTTCATGTCCGCCTGATAGTTCTGCACGCACTTGCCCATCCGCTCGCGCGCGTCTTTCTTGATGTCATCGAGCATGGTCACCCTCCGGGCCGGTTCGGCTCATTCGCAGCTCACGGCCGTACCCACTTCGTCCCCCCGGACAATGCGGGTCAGATCGCCTGGATTATTGAGATTGAACACTTGCAGCGGCAAACGGTTGTCGCGGCACATCACGATCGCGGTGGCGTCCATCACGTTGAGCCGCTGAGCAAGCACCTGATCGAAGGTGAGCCGCCGGTAGCGCTCGGCCTTCGGGTTGCGCACCGGATCGTCGGAGTACACCCCATCGACCTTGGTCGCCTTCAGCAGCACATCGGCGTTGATCTCGATGGCGCGCAGCGCCGCGGCGGTGTCCGTGGTGAAGAACGGATTACCGGTGCCCGCGGCGCAGATCACCACCCGGCCCTTCTCCAGGTGACGGATCGCGCGGCGGCGGATGTAGTCCTCGCAAACCTCGTTGATGCGAATCGCGGACATCACGCGCGCGTGCAGACCGCGGCTCTCGAGCGCATCCTGCATGGCGAGGGCATTCATGACCGTGGCCAGCATGCCCATGTGATCGGCCGTGACGCGATCCATCCCGGCGCGGGCCAGGCCGGCGCCGCGGAAGATGTTGCCGCCGCCGATGACGACAGCGAGCTCCACCCCGAAGCCGTTGATCTCCTCGAGCTCCGCGGCGATGCGCTTGATCACCGCCGGGTCGACCCCGTAATCAGCCTGGCCCATCAACGCCTCGCCGGAGAGCTTCACCAGGATCCGCGAGAAGCTCGAGGTCTTTGGGTTTTCGATCGCCATGGGCCAACCTTCATTCGTTTCAGATGCCGAACCTGTCCGCGTGGCGCCGGTCCGGTGGCAACGCCGGCTCAGGTCCGGGGCGCGGCGGCGGCGCCTTTGACCTGGGCCATGACCTCGGCAACGAAATTCTCCTGCTTTTTCTCGATCCCCGCGCCGACTTCGAAGCGCTCGTACGCGCTCACCTCGGCACCGGCGCTCTTGAGCAGCTTCTCGACCGTCACATCGGGATCCTTCACGAACGGCTGGCCGAGCAGCGTGAGCTCACCCAGCGACTTGCGCAGCCGCCCCTCGACCATCTTGACGACGATCTCGGGCGGTTTGCCCTCGCCGCGCGCCTGCTCGGTCAGGATCTCGCGCTCCTTCTCGAGAACCGCCGGCGGCACCTCACGCACCGACAGGTACCGGGGGTTGCTCGCCGCCACATGCATGGCAAGCTCATGCGCAAGCTCAGCGGTCCCGCTCTTCACGGCCACCAGCGTGCCGATACGTGACCCATGGGTATATGTGCCCAGGTGCCCCGCGCTCGTCAAGAGCGTGAAGCGGCGCACACCGATGTTCTCGCCGATCTTGGCGACCAGGGCCCGACGGCGCTCTTCGAGGCTCTCGCCACCGACCCGAGTCTCGAGCAGGGCTTCGAGGCTGTCCGGACGGCTCTGCAGGGCCTCGCGGGCCACCGCCTGCGCAAAAGCACGGAAGTCCTGCTCGCGGGCCACGAAATCCGTCTCGCAATTGACCTCGACCATGGCGGCGGCGCGCCCATCGGCGGCCGGCTCGATCGCAATGACGCCCTCGGCCGCCACCCGTGCGGCTTTCTTGTCGGCCTTCGCAAGACCTTGCTTGCGCATCAGCTCGGCAGCCGCGTCCAGGTCTCCGCCGCTCTCCACGAGCGCCTTCTTGCACTCCATCATGCCGGCGCCGGTGCGCTCGCGCAGTTG
The DNA here is from genome assembly GCA_027456605.1 of Steroidobacteraceae bacterium. GTDB lineage: Bacteria > Pseudomonadota > Gammaproteobacteria > Steroidobacterales > Steroidobacteraceae > 13-2-20CM-66-19. The sequence goes on from DAIDUQ010000009.1 coordinate 14,805, forward strand.
TTTGACGATATCGGCCGTGACATTCATCGTGATCGGTCCTCGCTCAGTCCCCACGGCCCTTGCGCCGCGGCGCGCCGCCGCTTGGGCGGCGGCTGATCGTGGTCGTGGTCGCGGCCGCGGCGCCGGAGCCCCCGGATGCAGCCACTTCCGGCACAGCCTCGACGGTCTCGTCCTCGCCCACCACCTCCTCAACGGGATCGGCGACCGGCGCCACCTTGATCGGGGCCACACGGCGCCGGGGCGGAGCCTTCCTGGCCCGTACCGTCGCGGGCTTGCGCGCGCCGCGCGCGGACTTCTTGCGCGGATTGCCGGCCTCGTCGAGCTCGACGAACTCGTCCTCGCCGACCACCACGGTGGGCACGGATTCCTTGCCCTCGAGCACCGCGTCGCACATGCCCGACGCATACAGCTGAATCGCCCGCATCGCATCGTCATTGCCCGGTATGACGTAGTCGATACCGTCCGGCGAGCAATTCGTGTCGACCACGGCCACCACCGGAATACCCAGCTTGCGCGCCTCGTCGACCGCGAGCTTCTCATGCCCGACGTCGATCACGAACAGCGCGTCCGGCAGCGACTCCATGCGCTTGATGCCGCCCAAGCTCCTCTCGAGCTTCTCCTGCTCACGGCGCAGCTGGGTGGCCTCTTTCTTCCCGCGCCGCTCCAGGGCACCGGAGGTCGCGAGTTCGGTAATCTCATCCAGACGCTTGATGGACTGGCGGATGGTCTTGAAGTTCGTGAGCATGCCGCCGAGCCAGCGCTGATTGACGAACGGCTGGCCGGCGCGCTCGGCTTCCTTCTGAATGGATTCGCGCGCCGAGCGCTTGGTGCCGACGAACAGCACCTTGCCGCCGTCGGCGGCCACGCCCTTGATGAAGGCCGCAGCCTGACCGTACAGGGGCTGGGTCTTCTCGAGATTGATGATATGAATCCGGTTGCGCTCGCCGAAAATGTACGGGGCCATCTTCGGGTTCCAGAAGCGGGTTTGGTGCCCGAAGTGGACACCCGCCTCCAGCATCTGCCGCATGGATACGCCAGGCATGGGAAACTCCTCGTTGGGTTGAGCCTCCGCGCATCTCCGCAGCCATCCCGCCTGCGCC
>DAIDUQ010000010.1:0-23268 GCA_027456605.1 Steroidobacteraceae bacterium
CCAGCCGAGGAGCGAGGGTCCGAGCAGGATGCCCGCCAGCATCTCCCCGATCACTGCGGGTTGGCCGAACCGCGTGAATATGCTGCCCACGCTGCGCGTGGCGAGTACGATGACGATGAACTGCAGCAGGAGCCGGGCAAGTGGGTCGTGGAGATTCTGCCCGAGCACGGACCACAGGGATGCGGTGGCGTGCCGCGCCACAGGCATCGCTACGGAGAGGTTCCGGCCGAAATGAATGACGGCGCAGATGCCCAGAGCGAACACCGCCGATACGACGGCGTAAATCGTGATGACGCGCTTCATAACTCGCTCCCGTCAGACCGGTTGCATTGCATAATCGCGGATCTCGCCGAGCAACTCCCGGTTGGTGGGCATTCGTCGAGGGCAACCGCGCAGATCGCCACCATACCGGCTGTCAATCGCCTCAGGCCGGACTCGCGCGGGATGAGGCCGAGAACGGCGCCGCCGTGATGGCCAGGTCAGGATCGCCAGATGGGGCGCCGTGCGCCGCTCGATGCCGAATCCCAATCCGCAGGGAACGGTCACGGTGGTCGCCGGTGTGAGCGTGAAGAATAGGATCTCGGAAAGCGGATCGGTCTGACGAGCAGTGCACAGCATGCGCGGCCCCCCTCAGGCGCTGGCAGACATGAACCTCCGGGCGCACCGACAATTTGCAAAGTGGGTTTCCGGCACGGCCCTCGAGCACGTGCGGTTCCGGCAACGGTACGTGATTCCGGCTACCCGGGCAAGTCGATGAAGGACGGAACCTCGGGTGAATCAGCCTCGCGGACAAGCGCCTGAGCGAAAAAGACCGCTGCCGAGGCTGAATGTTCCCGCCGCGATATCCCGGGTCACGCCGAACTCGAGGTGCGCTCGACGCTGTGCGGGATTGGCGCGGGGGGACCGGCGGATCGGCTGGAGCGATCGGCAACAGTGCGCGCGCTTGTGCCGGCTGACCGACCCTTGCCGCATATTGCGTTCTGCCCGCGCGGCATCGCGCAAATCTCGCTTCGCGCGATGACATTGCCGGCGTGGCAGGTGTCAAAGGGATAGTCACCACGGTTGATGAGGGCGAACTGTCCGGAGGAATTTGCACCGGTCCCCATCACTTCGGCCGCTGCCTCGACGCCGAGGCTGAGCCGCCCCTGGCGCTCGAGGGTCGTGACCGGCTCGATCAGCGGCGCGAAGGCCTGTTGCGCCGCGCGGATCGGGGCGCCCTGGAGGTCGCGGCTGAGCATCGCCGCATAGAAGAGTCCAGGCCGTGCCGCGGCGAAACGGACGTAGTCGTCCCAACCCTCACGCAAAGCGGTGAGTGGTTCGGGGGATGTCCCCGCGGCGTTCTTGCGGGCGGGAAACCGAGCGAACGCCTCAGTCATCGCGGCGCTCAAGTGTCCATCAGCACTGCCGTAGTGGCGGTAGAGCGTGGGCGCCGTCACCTTGGCCAAGGCGCATACCGCGCGCGCCTCGGTGTCGGGCGAGTCAGTCCCTGCGAGCCTTGCGGCGCATCTTGGTACACTGGGTAGACGTTGCAGGGGCTGTGCGCCGCATTTTTTGGATCGAGCCGTGAATATTGACCGCAGACTCTGCGTCGCGCCGATGATGGACTGGACGGACCGGCACTGCCGGTACTTCCTGCGCGGCTTCTCCCCCGCGACGTTGTTGTACACGGAGATGATCACCGCGGCGGCCGTCACCCGCGGGAACGCGCCGCGGCTGCTCGCCTTCGATCCGGAGGAGCACCCGGTGGCGCTGCAGCTCGGCGGCAGCGATCCGGGCGAGCTGGCCGCGGCGGCCCGCATCGGCGAGGCGTTCGGCTACGACGAGATCAATCTCAACTGCGGCTGCCCCAGCGATCGGGTGGCGAGCGGCGCCTTCGGGGCATGCCTGATGCGTGAGCCGCAGCGCGTGGCCGAGTGCGTGGCGGCCATGGTGGCCGCGGTGCGCATTCCGGTCACCGTCAAGATGCGCATCGGGGTCGTGAGCGCGGCGCGGTGCGAGGTGGCCGGCGCTCTCTCGGGGTTCGAGGAAGACGATTTCACGGCCCTGCAGCAGTTCGTGGCCCTCATGCGGCGGGCCGGCAGCCAGGCGGCCATCGTGCATGCGCGCGTGGCCGTGCTCGGCGGCCTGTCGCCGCAGGAGAATCGGGAGGTGCCCCCACTGCGCTACGACGTGGTGCGCCGTTTGAAGGCGGCGATGCCGGATATTTCCATCGTGCTCAACGGTGGGCTGCGCACGGTGCACAGCGCGCTCGATGCGCTCGGCTGGTGCGAGGGTGTCATGCTGGGACGCGAGGCCTATCACCGTCCGCTGTTCCTGGCGCAACTGGCCCAGGCGCTGACACCGGGGGCCGTCACGCTGTCCCGGGAGGCGCTGCTGACGCGCATGGCCGGCTACGCCGAGCGCCAGCTCGCCGCGGGCCACTCGCTCCCGCGGATCACCCGCCATATGCTGGGCCTATATGCCGGGGAGGTCGGCGCCCGGGCGTACCGGCGGCTGATGAGCGAGGGCGCGCGCGCCCAGGGGGCGGACGCGCAAGTCATTCGCCAGGCCGCCGCGTCGGCTCTCGAGGCCCGAGGCGGTGCGCATGAGCACTCGCGCTGAGGCATGGGTAGCGGGCACAATGGCGCGCGTCGGCGGCTTGCGTATAATCTGACGGCGGACCTATGTTAAATCGCGGGATCCAACTTCCTGGGAGGACGGGTGGCCGCCCAATCGATGGGTGAGGACATCGAACTGGTCGTGTTGTTCGCGGACGTGGTCGGTTCGACCCGGCTCTACGAGCGCATGGGCGATCAGCGGGCGCGCGACATGGTTGCGCTCTGTATCGATGTCATGCGCGGCGCCACCGAGCACAGCGGCGGGACGGTCATCAAGACCATGGGTGACGAGGTCATGGCCACCTTCCCGAGCGCCGACGCGGCGCTGAATGCGGCCGCCCAGATGCAAAAGCAGATCGCGGCGCACTCTGAGCTGCGCGTCGAGGGCCAGCCGGTCTCGATCCGCATCGGCTGCCACTACGGCCCCGTGGTGGCGGAGAGTCAGGACATATTCGGCTCCACCGTGCATACGGCCAACCGCATGACCAGTCAGGCCAAAGCCGGACAGATCATCACCACCGAGGCCACCGTGGGCCAACTGACGGTTCAATGGCGCTCCGCCTGCCGGCTGATCGACAACGCCCCGATCAAGGGCCAGCGCAACGAGGTTCCCCTGTACGAGGTGCTCTGGCAGGCCGACGACGTGACCAGCATGGTGCGCATGGTGGGACACGATACTGACCGCTCCTACTGCACGCGGCTGCGGCTGTGGTGGCTCGATCGGGAGCTGCTGATCGACGAGCAGCGCCCCATTCTCACCATCGGCCGGGCCGACGAGAACGATCTGGTCGTCAAGGGCAATCTGATCTCGCGGCTGCACGCCCGCATCGAGTACGCGCGCCACAAGTTCACGCTCATCGATCACAGTACGAACGGCACGTTCGTGCGCGAGGGCGGGGGCGAGGAGGCGTTCGTGCGCCGCGATTCTGTGCAGCTCAAGGGCGGAGGGCTGATCAGCCTCGGACGCATGCCCGAGGCGGAATCCGCCCAGACCATTCGCTATGTCTGCGAGCGCGACTAGCCGCCGGCGAGCGCGGCGGCGCTCTTGCTCAGCTCGGCCCGCATCTCGCCGGGCAGCCGCTCGCCGTACTGTTCCAGGTACGTGCGTGTTTCCTCCAGCTCGCGGCGCCAGAGCTCCGCGTCCACCGACAGCAGCGCGCGCAGCGTTTCCGGCTCCAGGCTCAGGCCCCGGGTGTCGATTTCCTCGGGCCGCGGCAGCAGGCCGATTCCGCCGTCGCGCGCCCCGGCCCGCCCGGCGCAGCGCTCGAGCATCCAGGCGAGCACCCGCAGGTTCTCCCCGTAGCCCGGCCACAGGAACCGTCCCTGCGAGTTGCGCCGGAACCAATTGACGTGAAAGACGCGCGGCGGGCGGCTCAGCCGCGCGCCGACCTCGAGCCAATGCCGCCAGTAGTCGGCGAAGTTGTAGCCGCAGAACGGCTGCATGGCCATCGGGTCGCGCCGTACCACGCCGACTTGACCGACGGCCGCGGCGGTGGTTTCCGAGGCCATCGACGCCCCGACCAGGACACCGTGCGGCCAGTCTCGCGCCTCGTAGACCAGCGGCGCGACCTCGCGCCGCCGGCCGCCGAAGACGATGGCCGAGATCGGCACGCCGCGCGGATCGTTCACGTGGGGCGAGCAGGCCGGATTGCGCCGCGCCGCGACCGTGAAGCGCGAGTTCGGATGCGCCGCGGGGCCGCGTGCCGGATCGTACGGCCGTCCCTGCCAATCCGTGACCGGCACGCCCTCCGGCAGGCCTTCCCACCAGGGTTGATTGTCGGCGGTGAGCGCGACGTTCGTGAACAGCGTCTCGCGCCGGATCATCTCGTAGGCGTTGCGATTGGTCTGGCGGTTGGTTCCGGGCAGCACCCCGAAGTATCCGGCCTCGGGGTTGATCGCCCACAGGCGCCCGTCCGCGCCCGGGTGCAGCCAGGCGATGTCGTCCCCGACCGTGAAGACCTCCCAGCCCGGCAGGCTCGCCGGCGGAATCAGCATCGCGAGATTGGTCTTGCCGCAGGCCGAGGGGAAGGCCGCGGCGATATAATGTGTCTCGCCGCGCCGATTGCGCAGTCCGACGATCAACATGTGCTCGGCGAGCCAGCCTTCGGCTCGCGCCTGCCAGCTCGCGATGCGCAGCGCATGGCACTTCTTGCCGAGCAGGGCGTTGCCGCCGTAACCCGAGCCGAAGCTCTCGATCGACAGCTCCTCCGGAAAGTGCATGATGAACCGCCGGTCGGGGTCGAACTCCCCGACCGAGTGCAGGCCGCGCACGAAAGTCCCCTCGTGCCCGATGCGCTCGAGCGCGTCCCGCCCCGCGCGCGTCATGATCAGCATGTTCACGGCGACGTAGGCGCTGTCGGTGATCTCCACGCCGCAGCGTGCGAGCGGAGAATCGACCGGCCCCATGCGGTAGGGGATGACATAGAGCCGGCGCCCGCGCATCGCGCCGCGAAACAGCTCGCGCATCTTGGCGTGCGCGCTCTGCGGGTCCAGCCAATTGTTGTTCGGCCCGGCGTCCGCCTGGGAGCGCGTGCAGATGTAGGTCAGGTGCTCGACCCGGGCCACATCGCCCGGGTGCGAGCGATAGAGGTGGCAGTCCGGGAACTGCTCGGGGTTCAGCCGCAGCAGCTGCCCGCCGCGCACCAGCTCGGCGATGAGCCTGTGGCGCTCCGTGGCGCTGCCGTCGCACCAGTACACGTCGTCCGGCTGGGTGAGCGCGCGCACCGAATCGACCCATTCCGTTACGGGGCGGCTGAGCTGTGACATCGGCATCGGCAAGGGAGAAGCGGTGGACATCTCTCGATACCTCGTTTGGACGTCTCGGCAGGCCTTCCTCGCGTACCGCCAGTATAGTCGCGCGCCCCACCGTGCCTGCCATAAAGTACGATAAAAGGAGAAAATTTGTTCAATAATCGCACACTAGAAAACGACTGAAATTACAGGTTCAGCGGGCCCGGAAGCGGTGGTTCGAGCCGGACGCGTGCGCACAACGCGCGCGCCGTACAATGCGCCGATGTTGGATCTCGACGATATCTTCGGCGCGCATGGGCCGCTCGAGCGCTCGCTGCCGGACTTCACGGTGCGCGAGCCGCAACGGCGCATGGCCGAGCGCGTCGCCGTGGCGATCGCCCGCCGGGAGCCGCTGGTGGTCGAGGCCGGCACCGGAACCGGCAAGACCTTCGCCTACCTGGTGCCGGCGTTGCTCTCGGGCGCGCGGGTGCTCATCTCGACCGGCACGCGTGCCTTGCAGGATCAGCTCTATGCGAAGGACCTGCCGCTGGTGACGCGGGCACTCGGTCGGCCGGCCGCCGTCGCGCTGCTGAAGGGCCGCAGCAACTACCTGTGCCGCTATCGGCTCTCGGGAGGCGAGGCAACGCTACCGCTGCCGCTGCCCGCGGACGCCGCCGGCGCCGACACGCCGCTCGAGCGGATCCGGCGCTGGGCGCACACCACCCGCAGCGGTGATCTCGCGGAAGTGCCGGGGCTCAAGGATGGCGATCCCGTCTGGGCAGAGGTGACCTCGACGCGGGACAACTGTCTCGGGCAGCGCTGCCCGCAGCTCTCGCGCTGCCACGTCGTCACGGCGCGGCGCGCGGCCCTGGAGGCGGACCTGGTGATCGTCAATCATCACCTGCTGCTGGCGGACCTGGCACTGAAGGAGGACGGGTTCGGCGATCTGCTCGGTGCCGCCGATGCGGTCATTCTCGATGAGGCGCACCAGATCCCGGATTTGGCGACTCAGTTGTTCGGCGCCGAGGTGGGCAGCCGGCGCATCGAGACCCTGCTCACCGAGATCGAGAGCCGAGTGACGCTGCGGTGCGCGGGGGGGGATGGGGGCCTCGAGCTGCGCCGCCTCGCGCAGACCGTCCGCGCGGTGCGCGAGTCCCTCGGCCGCATGAGTCATGCGCTCGCCGGGCGCAGCGGGCGGCTCGAGTGGGAGGAGGCCGAGCCGGTGATCGGCGGCGAGGTCGGACGGCTCGGGCCGCAGCTCTCGCGGCTCACCGAGCAGCTGCGCGGATTCGAGGCGGACGCGACGCTCGCGGCGCTCGCCGAACGGGCGGAAGAGCTCGCCGCCGGCCTCGGGCGTATCGCGGCGCTCCAAGCTCTGGAGGGCGCCCGCTGCGTACAGCCCGGGCGCCGTGGCTTCACGCTCAGCATGATGCCCTTCGACATCGCGCCGCGCTTCCAGTCAATGCTGAGCGCACGAGCCTGCGCCTGGATCTTCACCTCCGCGACGCTTTCATTCGGGGCGGATTTCAGCCACTTTACCGGCCGCCTGGGATTGGGTGACTGCGGCACCCTCAAGATCGACAGCCCGTTCGACTTCGCTCGCCAGAGCCGCCTGTACCTGCCACAGGATCTGCCGGAGCCGAGCGAGCCGGCGCATCTCCCGGCGGTAATGACGCTGGCGCGCACGCTGATCGAGGCGGCCGGCGGCGGGGCGTTCGTGCTGTTCACCAGCCACCGCTCGCTGGCGCAGGCGGCGGCGTTGTGGCGCAGCGCCGGGGCACTCGCGCACTTGCGCCTGCTGGTGCAGGGCGAGGCGCCGCGGGAGCGGCTGCTGGAGCAGTTCCGCGCCGACGGCAACGCGGTCCTGTTCGGCACGGCCAGTTTTTGGGAAGGCGTGGACGTGAAGGGCGCGGCGCTGCGTCTGGTGGTCATCGAGAAGCTGCCGTTCGCCTCTCCGGAGGACCCGCTGGTGCGCGCGCGTATCCAGTACCTGGAACGCAGCGGCGGCAACGCGTTTCGGGATTATCAGCTGCCCGAGGCGGCGTTGGCGCTGAAGCAGGGCGTGGGACGGCTGATCCGCAGCGAGGCGGATTTCGGCGTGGTGGCGCTGTGCGATCCGCGCCTGGGCACGCGCGGCTATGGCAAGGTCTTGCTCTCGGCCCTGCCGCCGATGACCCGAACGCACCGGGTCGCCGAGGCGGTTGCGTTTCTGAGCGCGTGCGCACCGGAAATCCAGACGCGCGAGGCGCTTCCGTGAAATTGCTGGCGATCGATACCGCCACGGAGAATTGCTCGGCGGCCCTGCTGATCGACGAGCGCCTGCTGGAGCGAGAGCTCGAGTGTGCCCGGGGTCACGCCGAGCACATCCTGCCGATGATCGATGCACTCCTGGCGGAGGCCGGCGTCCGGCTGGCGGCCCTCGATGCGATCGCCTTCGGGCGCGGGCCGGGCGCGTTCACGGGGGTGAGGCTCGCGGCCAGCGTCACGCAGGGGCTGGCGTTCGGTGCGAGCCTCGGGGTGGTCGCAGTCTCGGATCTTCAGGCGCTGGCCCAGCGCGGCCTCGGGCTGCAGCCGCGGGTCGATCGAATCGCGGTATGTAATGATGCGCGTATGGGCGAGGCGTATTGCGCGTGCTACGAGCGCCGCGGCGAGCGGGCCGAGCCCCTTGGACCGGAGCGGGTCGGCACGGCGGAAACGCTCCCCGGCACTTGCGCGGCCGTCGCGGGGATTGGGCGAGGATTTGCCGCGTACCCGCAGCTGGCCGGCCGGCTGGGCGTGGCGGTGCCGCCGGGCTGGGAGCGGCTGCTGCCGAGGGCGCGGGAGATCGCGCAGCTGGCCGTCCCCGAGGTACGCCTGGGGCGGCTGCTCGAGCCCGAGCAGGCCCTGCCGAGCTATGTGCGCAATGAGGTGGCGCGACCGTCATCTGTTTGACGTATCGGCCGCATTGTCACGATTCTGCAATGGAAAACATCTCAAATAGACACGCAGTCCGGGTTGTTCGGGCGTCCAGCATGTTGGGAAAGCTCATACTGATCGTGGAAGACGAGCCGGCGATTCGCCAGATGATCGCCTTCGCCCTGCGCCGCTCGGGCTTCGAGATTCGCGAGGCGGTCGACGCCCGCCAGGCGCGCGAGGCGCTCGCCAATCAGCGACCCGACCTGATTCTGATCGATTGGATGCTGCCCGACACGAGCGGGCTGGAGCTGACGCGCATCGTCAAGCGTGACCGCCACACGTGCGAGCTGCCGATCATCATGCTCACCGCGCGGGCCGAGGAGGGCGACAAGGTCACCGGGCTGGAGACCGGCGCGGACGACTATGTCACCAAGCCGTTCTCGCCCCGGGAGCTCGTCGCGCGCATTCATGCGGTCCTGCGCCGCGCCGGCGCCGGAGGGCTCGATCACATCGTGGAATTCGAGGCGCTGAAGCTCGACCAGCAGGGCCAGCGCATCACCGTGAGCGGGCAGACCGTGCCGCTCGGTCCGACCGAGTACCGCATGCTCGAGTTCTTCATGACCCACCCCGAGCGGGTCTTCAGCCGCGATCAGCTGCTCGATCGTCTCTGGGGCGGAAATGTCTACGTCGAGGAGCGCACTATCGACGTGCACGTGCGGCGTCTGCGCAAGTCGCTCGAGAAATTCGGCGTGGACCGCTTCGTGCAGACGGTGCGCGGCTCGGGCTACCGGTTCTCCGTCAAGGCGGACTGATGCAGCCGCTGCGACCGTCGCTTCAGGCGCTCGCGTACGCCTCGGTCAGGGTGCTCGCCGCGGCGCTCCTCGGGGCGCTCCTCGGGCTGCTGATCTGGCATCCGTGGCTGGGGATGGCCGGGGTGCTGGCCGTCTATCTGGGCTGGCAGCTCGTGATGCTCTATCGGGTCGAGTGGTGGCTGCAGCATCGCAGTGTCGCCGATCCGCCCGAGACCCGCGGCGTGTGGGGCACCGTCATCGCGCTCATCGCCCGGTTGCACCGGCGCAAGCGCTTCCACAAGCTGCGCTTCGTGCAGCTGATGCGCCAACTGCAACAGTCGACCGCGGCGCTGCCGAACGGCGTGGTGATTCTCAATGATGAGCGCGAGATCGTCTGGTTCAACCACATGGCGGGACGGCTGCTCGGCCTGCGGCCGAATATCGATCTGGGGCTGCGCATCGAGAATCTGGTGCGCGAGCCGCAGTTCGCCCGCTACATCGACAAGGGCGATTACGCCAATCCGGTGGTGGTGCGCCGCTCGAGCCCCAACGAGATCTTCCTGTCGCTGCAGCTGGTGGCCTACGGCGACGGCCAGCAGCTGCTGCTCGCGGCCGACGTGTCGCGGCAGATGCGCCTGGAGGCGGTGCGGCGCGACTTCGTGGCCAACGCTTCGCACGAGCTGCGCTCGCCGCTGACGGTGATCTCGGGTTATCTCGAGACCCTCTCGCACGATCCGGCGCTCGCGGCCGACTTCGCCGCCCCGATCGTCGAGATGCGCCGCCAGGCCGAGCGCATGACCGCCATCGTGCGCGATCTGCTCGAGCTGTCGCGCCTGGAGCAGACCGACGAGCGGGTCGGCGGGGAGCCGCTCGATGTGGAGGCGATGATGGCGCTGCTGCGCAAGGATGTGCTCGCGCGCGCGGTACACCCGCGCGACGTGCGCGTTCGCGTGGAGAGCACGGCGGTGCTGATCGGCCGGGAGCCCGAGATCCATTCGGCGTTCGCCAACCTGGTCGACAACGCCGCCAAATACACCGCGCCGGAGGGCTCGCTCGAGATGCGCTGGTGGGTCGATGCCGATGGCGGGCATTTCGCGGTGAGCGATACCGGCATCGGCATTCCGGCCGAGCATCTACCCCGGCTCACCGAGCGCTTCTACCGGGTCGATCCCGGCCGCTCGCGGGCCACCGGCGGCTCCGGACTGGGGCTGGCGATCGTGAAACACGTGCTGCAGCGCCACGGCGCGGATCTCGAGGTGCGCAGCACGCCCGCCAAGGGCAGCACCTTCACGTGCCACTTCCCGCCCGAGCGCGTCCGGCCGGCGCAACGCGCGGCGCTCGCGCCACTCGCCGAGGATGCTTGAGCTATCATGGCCGCACACTCCGAGGTGTCCGCCGATGGAAACCGCCGATCTCACCCATCATATTTCCCGCCGCTTCAACGAGGATCTCGAGCGGGTGCGCACCAAGGTGCTCGCCATGGGCGGGTTCGTCGAGCAGCAGATCCAGAAGGCCATCACGGCGCTGCTCGAGGGTGACAGCGCGCTCGGCGAGGCGGTCGCAATCGCCGATCAGCAGGTGAACGACATGGAGGTGTCGATCGACGAGGAGTGCAGCCGCATTCTGGCCACGCGCGCCCCGGCCGCCGGAGATCTGCGCGTCATTGTCGCGATCATCAAGACCATCACGGACCTCGAGCGCATGGGCGACGAGGGCGAGAAGATCGGCTACATTGCCTCGCGGCTCGCCACCATGGAGCGACCGGCGGACAAGTACCGCGAGATCAAGCATCTCGGCCGCATCGTGACCGAGATGGTGCACGAGTCGCTCGACGCGTTTGCGCGCATGGACGCGGATGAGGCCTTGCGGGTGGCCCGCCAGGACCGGCTGGTCGACGAGGAATACGAGGCGATCCAGCGCCAGAGCATCACCTTCATGATGGAGGATCCGCGCACCATCCGCCGCGCGCTGGACGTGATGTGGGTCGTGCGCTCGCTCGAGCGCATCGGCGATCACGCCAAGAATATCAGCGAATACATCATCTACATGGTCTACGGCAAAGACGTGCGCCACACCTCGCTCGATGACGTCGAGCGGGCGCTTGGCCAGCGCGGGGCGGGCGGCGCCGGCGAGGCCCGCGAGGAGAGCGGATCGTGATCGCCGCATTGCGCCGCATGGGCAATGTCATCGGGGCTGTCCTGTGCGCGGGACTGCTCGGCTTTGCCGTCTACGCGCAGTTCGATCTGCACCTGCAGCCCTGTCCGTTGTGCATCTTCCAGCGCATCGGCATCGCCCTGATCGGTCTGGTGTTTCTGCTCGCGGCGGTGCACCACCCGCGCCGCTGGGGCACGCGGGTGTACGCGGTGTTGGTGGTGATCGCGGCGCTCGCCACCGCCGGGGTTGCCGTGCGGCAGATCTATCTGCAGCACCTGCCGCCGGGCTCGGTGCCCTCGTGCGGCGCGCCGCTGTCGGTGATGCTGCAGTACATGCCGGTGACCTCCGTGATCCGCAAGGTGCTCCAGGGCAGCGGCGAGTGCAGCATCGTCAACTGGCGGTTTCTCGGCCTGGCGATGTCCGAGTGGGTGTTGTTGTGGGCCGTGGCGCTCGGGGCGTTCGGCGTGCTGGTGAACGGGTGGCTCGGCCGGGTCAAGTGAGCAGGTTGACCAGCACGTTGAAATACATGCGGTGCAGCGTCTCGATGTCCGCCACGCGCACGCACTCATTCAGTTTGTGAATGCTCGCATTGACCACGCCGAGCTCGACCACCTGCGCGCCGAGCGGCGCGATGAATCGCCCGTCGGAGGTGCCTCCGCCGGTCGAGAGCCGCGGGGGCGCGCCGGTGACGGACTCGATCGCCGCGCAGACGGCCGCGGATAGTTTTCCCGGGGGCGTGTAGAACGGCTCGCCCGAGAGGTGCCACTCGAGCGTGAAGCGCACGCCGTGGGCGCGCAAGATCCCTTCCACCGCGGCCTTCAGTCCCTCGAGCGTCTGGATCGGCGAGTAGCGCAGATTGAGCCGGGCCTTGAGCTCTCCAGGGATGACATTGGGGGCGCCGGTGCCGGCGTTGAGGTTCGAGACCTGAAAGCTCGTCGGCTCGAAGTGCTCGGTGCCCTGATCCCACACCCGGCGTGTCAGCTCGGCCAGCGCCGGAGCGAATGCGTGCACCGGGTTCTCGGCCAGCTGGGGGTAGGCAATGTGGCCCTGCACGCCGTGAACGGTGAGTCGCCCGCTGAGGGAGCCGCGCCGGCCGATCTTGATCGTATCGCCGATCCTCTGCTCGCTCGAGGGCTCGCCGACCACGCACCAGTCAATGCGCTCGCCGCGCTCGGCGAGGAGGGCCGCGACGCGCTTGGTGCCGTCGACCGAAGGTCCTTCCTCGTCGCTGGTAATGAGAAAAGCGATCCGCCCGGGGTGCCGCGGATGCGCCGCCACGAAGGCTTCGGTGGCGGTGATCATCGCCGCCAGTCCACTTTTCATGTCGGCCGCGCCGCGGCCGTAGAGCACCCCGTCGCGGATTGTCGGCACGAACGGGTCGCTGCGCCATTCCTCGAGCGGTCCGGTGGGCACGACGTCCGTATGGCCGGCGAAGCACAGCTGCGGTCCGGCCGCCTCGCCGTGCACCGCCCAGAAGTTCAAGACGTTCCCGAAGGGCAGGGGCTCGATCCTGAAGCCGAGCGCGCGCAGCCGCTCGCACATCAGTTCCTGACAGCCCTCGTCGGCGGGCGTCACGGAGCGGCGGGACATCAGGTTCTGGGTCAGCTCGAGGGTGGGTGACATCTCTCCGTACCGGGGGACCGGGCTCGGGTGTGCGGGCGTGCGGCAGGGCGGCTTTATAGCGAGGGGGCGCTCCGGGGGCAAGCCGTTTTTTCGCGTGACCCCCGGGGCCGAGGGCGGCCGTCATCAATCCGCCATCATCGGCGGCGCGCTCGCCGCTCGCGGCCCGAGCGGGTGCCGCACCGCAGCGCGCGCACGTCCTGAAGCGCTCACAAGCCGCCGCGAAACTGTCACAATAGGTTACGGAACGGTCACATTGAAGCTGCTCGAGGGGTGCGGGGGGGCGCACTGTTTTTCGAAGCGCCGGCCGAACAGATCCAGGCCTGTCCCGTATCCCCGACGACCCCGACGGAGTTCCGCATGTTCCGGAGATCCCTGGCCGTCGCCTGCGTCGCCGCAACCACGCTTGCGGCCGCCGCGGCCGTGCACGCAGACACCCTGTCCGGCTTCCTGTCGCGCGGACGGCTGTCCGGACAATTGCGCGCGTATGACTTCAGGCGCGACTACTCGACCTCCTCGACGGTGAACACCCAGGCGTTTTCGCTCGCCGGTCTGCTCAACTACCGGACTGCGCCGTTCCTGGACGGCTTCAGCCTCGGCGCGAGCTTCTACACGGCCAATGCCCTGGGCTCGCGAAGCAGCAATCCCGAGCGGATCGATACCACGCTCATGGGTCCCACGAACGCCATCAACGCGCTGGGACAGGCATTTCTCCAATACAGGGGACACGCCGCCCTGGTGCGCCTCGGCGATCAGCTGATCAGCACACCGTGGGCCGGCTCGAGCGATTCGCGCGTGTTGCCGGCGACCTACCGGGCCGCCTACGGCGCGTACTCGCCGGTGGCGGGCCTGACGCTCACGGCGCTGCGCATCCTGCGGTTCAAGGGGCGCACCGCGGATGGATTCTTCCAAGACAACAACTACTATCCGGCAACCTGGAAAGGCGACGCGAACTACGGCGGGATCGGCAATCTGCCCGCCCGCGCCCGGGCCGCCGGCGGCACGCTCGCCTTCGGCGCCGCCTACGGGCGCTCGGGACTGAAGGCGAGCGCCTGGTATTACCGCTTCTACGGTTTTGCCCACATGCTCTACGGCCAGGTCGACGACACGCCGCCGATCCACTCGCCCTTCGAGCCGTTCGCCGGTGTGCAGGTGGTGCGCGAGTGGGGCCGGCTCAACCGATTCGCCGAGACCGGGACCCGCTTCTTCGGCCAACCCGGCACGGCGGTCGACAATCTTACCCTGGGGGCGATCGCGGGCGTGAACGCCTATGGGGCGAGCCTGTCGGTCGCCTACGATCAGCTGCGGCGCGAGGGCCCGGGCGCGCTCGGGTCCGGGGTGCTCATCTCGCCGTACACCGCCGGCTACGCCACCGATCCTCTGTATACGACTTCGATGATCCGCGGCATGGTCGAGCTCGGCCCGGGCCACGCGTGGAAACTCAGGACCACCGAGGCGGTGCTCGGCAAGCGCCTGCGGCTGTCAGCCTCGTACGCGGTGTACCGCACGGACTTCCAAGGGCTCGACTCCGAGATCTACTTCGGTGTCATCTATCGGCCGCGCGGCTGGGTCAAGGGTCTCACGCTGCGCAACCGGCTGGGCATCAGCCACGGTCCGGCCAATCCGGGCCGCGGCCGCTTCATCTACAATCGGGTGATGGTGACCTACGCATTCTGAGCGCTCGAGCGGCCCGCCACCGCTCGCCCGGTCCGTGTGCGTGCCGGAACGCTCCCCGAAAAGCGTCAGACTGCGGTAACCTTGCGCGGGCAGAATCGCATCCTTCAGCGCGGCAGCCACGGCTCCGGATCGCCGGGCAATGGCCGCCGTTTCACTCGCGAGATCATGCACAGAAGCGACTCTCATTCGGCTGGAGAGCGGCCATGAGCGCACCGGCGACGCGGATTGCGGCGCCGGGCGGCGCGTCGAGCCCCGGGGATATGCCCGCGAAGCTGACGGTACGCGGCCTGAATTTCCACTACGGGCGCCATCAGGTCCTCAAGGACATCAACCTCGAGCTGCCGGACCGCAGCATCACGGCCTTCATTGGTCCGTCCGGCTGCGGCAAATCGACGCTGCTGCGGGTGCTGAACCGGATGTACACGCTCTACCCGGGGCAGCGCGCCACCGGCGAAGTGCTGCTCGACGGGGAGAATATCCTGTCCCAGACGGTGAACGTGACGCGCCTGCGCCTGCGGGTTGGCATGGTCTTTCAGAAGCCGACACCGTTCCCGATGTCGATCTTCGAGAACGTGGCCTTTGGGCTGCGGCTCGCGCAGCGCATCAGCCGGGCGGCTCTGCGCGAGCGGGTGCATGCGGCGCTGATCGATGCGGCGCTGTGGGACGAGGTCAAGGATAAACTGCACGACGACGGCCGCGGCCTCTCCGGGGGACAGCAGCAGCGGCTGTGCGTCGCGCGCACGATCGCGCTCGAGCCGGAGGTGATTCTGCTCGATGAGCCCACCGCGGCGCTCGATCCGATCTCGACGCTGAAGGTCGAGGAGACGCTGCAGAGTCTGCGCGAGCGCTTCTGCATCGCCATCGTGACGCACAACCTGCAGCAGGCCGCGCGCGTCTCGAGCAGCACGGCCTTCATGTACGAGGGACAAGTGATCGAGATGGGACCGACCGGACAGCTGTTCACCGCACCGAAGGACCACAGGACCGATGACTACGTCACCGGACGCTTTGGGTAACGAGGGCTCAATCGTGCCGGACCCGAGCCGGCCGCGCGGCACAGGCGGCTGCGAGCCCGCGCCGCTGCCGAGCGGGATGCTCGGCACCAAGCCGAGCGGCCGGGTGCACGCCCCGGAGCTGCTGAGCGGCGAGCTCTCGGGCAACACCGTCGGGGAGCCGGCGCTCGCCGATCCGATCTTCTCGTGCCGGTCGCTGAACGTTCACTACGGCGCCATACAGGCGCTGCGGGACGTGACGCTCGACGTCGGCCGCGCGCAGGTGCTCGCGTGCATCGGTCCTTCCGGATGCGGCAAGTCGACGTTTCTGCGCTGCCTGAATCGCATGAACGACACCATCGTCGGTGCGCGGGTCACGGGCACGATCCTGCTCGACGGCCAGAACATCCTGGAGAAGCACCAGGACGTGGCGCGCCTGCGCGCACGGGTCGGGATGGTGTTCCAGAAGCCCAACCCCTTTCCCAAGTCGATCTACGACAATGTCGCCTACGGTCCGCGGATTCACAAGCTCACGCGCTCGCGCGCCGATCTGGATGAGCTGGTGTGCACGTGTCTGCAGCGCGTCGGGCTCTGGAACGAGGTCAAGGACCGCCTGCACGCCGCGGGCATGGGATTGTCTGGCGGCCAGCAGCAGCGCCTGTGCATCGCGCGCGCGCTCGCGGTGCAACCGGAGGTGATCCTGATGGACGAGCCCTGCTCGGCACTCGATCCCATCGCCAGCGCGCACATCGAAGATCTGATCGAGCAGCTGCGCGCCACGTATGCGATCGTGATCGTGACGCATTCGATGCAGCAGGCGGCGCGCGTCTCGCAGCGCACCGCGTACTTTCACCTCGGCCGGCTGATCGAGGTGGGCGAGACCGACCGGGTATTCACCAACCCGCGCCACCGCCTCACCGAGGACTACATCACGGGCCGGTTCGGCTGAGCGGGCCGGCGCGTGTCGTTCCAATGGACAAGGCCGCTCATGATGTCACGGGGGGTACATGGCGAGTCCGCGCAAACGAGTGCTTAATCGATCGGGGCGGGCGGTCGCGGCAGCCCTTGCGGCGCTGATTCTCGCGGGCTGTGCAACGGCGCCGCCCGCGCCGGCCCCCGCAGCGCCCTCGTTCGGGCCGGCCTTCCACGCGGCGGCCCGACAGGGCAACCCCATGGCGGAACTCGAGTGGGGTGCGCGGTTGCTCTCGGGGGCTCGTGGCCCCGGACAGCGCGCCACGGGAGTCCAGTGGATCAGGCGTGCGGCCCGCGCGAACCTCGCAATGGCGCAAGTTCGCCTGGGGTCCATGTACCTGGCCGGCCGGGATGTTCCGCAGGATACCGCGCGCGCGCTGATCTGGCTGCGCCGTGCGGCGCAGCGCGGCGCGCCGGCGGCGCAATTGACATTGGGCTGGTTGTATTCCGTCGGCAGTCTCGTGCCGGTCGATAATCGCAGGGCATACTTCTGGTATTCGGTCGCGGCCAAGCCGGTGCGCTCGGATGTGACGATTTTCGACATCTCGCAGGTGCGCATGCTGGCACGCGCCAAAGCGCTCGCGCTCGCCGGATCGTTGAGCTCGACGCAGCGCGCGGCCGTTGAGCGGCGGGTTGCCGCGTGGCAGCCGATTCCCAGCGTGCCCTACAGCGGTACTCTGCGGCTGAACGGGTGGTAACGCTGAGCGAACCCCGCCGGGGCGACAACAACGCGTCATCCCCGGGCGCGCCCGCGAGCGCCTTGAGCTGAGCGCTCTGACCGGCATGCTCGCGCAACTGAGCTCGGAGGCTCGGCGCCGCTCGCCGGCACGGGATCACGGCGACCCTTTTTATCGGAGCGATATTTCATTATGCTTTGAGCGCTAGACAGAGTCTCGCGCCCGCGCCCTGCGCGACGCCCGAGCGTGTCGAGCCGAGAAATATTGAGCAGTGCTTTTGCAACCGGCAGGTCAGCGCGAGGCTCCCGATGTTCCCGGGACGCGGGCCGAGTCTGACGGGAACGGGTCGAGATGACGACTGGACACGGCTGTGAGGTCCCCCGCAGGAATCCGGGGCGCGGCGGGACTGAGGCGCGTGGTTCGGCGACGGAGTCTCAGGGCGGTCCGGTCGGAGGCCGCGCCACCGCGCTGTGGGCGCTCGCCTGCGCCGTATGCATCCTGCTGACGTCGTGCGCCTCGTTCCGGCCCGAGCCCATCAGTCTGCGGGCCAACGCCCGGCGCTTCGCGGCCAGGACCTTGCACAGCCGCAGGCTCGGGGCTTATCTGGCGGCGATGGGTCGGCCGCCCCGGACCCGCTGGGGATTTCGCCGTCTGACCTATGTTGCCGTATTCGAGCGGCCGCAGCTGACGATCGCGAACGCCCGGTACCGGGCCGCTCTGGGCAGACTGCGGATCGCCGAGCAGATCGACAACCCCAAGATCGGCATCAGCACCGCATACAACGTATCGGAGCCGCTGCCGACGCCGTGGTCGGTGGGACCGCTGTTCAGCTTTCTCATTCAGAACTTCTTCAGCAAGGACGCGTTGATTGGCGCGGCGCGCCAGAATGTCCTGGCGGCCCGCGAGGCCATCGACAGCGTCGCCTGGGAGGAGCGAAAGGCCGTGTACGGTGCGCTCCTGGGGCTGTGGGCGGCCCGGCGCACCACGACGTTGTACCGGCGGCAAGCCGCTCTCGACCGGTCGATCACCCGAGCGGTAGAGGAGCGCTATCGGATCGGTACGGCATCGGCCACCGCGCTGACCACCGCCGAGCTGAATGCCGAGCGGGCGGCGTTCCGCTGGCATCAGGCGCAACTCGCGGCGGCCCTGGCAACGGCTCGATTGGCCGGCGTCGTCGGGTTGCCGTCGGCGGCATTGGCCGATGTCAGACTGAGCTTCGCGATATTCCGCAAGCTGCGCTCGCCGGCGGCGCTCGATGCGGACGAGCAGGTCGCGCTCATCGAGCGGCCCGCGGTGAGACAGGCGCTCGCGCAATACAATGCGGCGCAATACCGTCTGAAGGCGGCGGTCGACGGCTTGAGCGACGGCGTGAAAATCGCGCCGGGCTACGTCGACAACCAGCAGACAGACCAGTATCTGCTGGCGCTGAAGGCGCATGCGCCACTGTTCAATCAGCACCAGGGTCAGATCGCCGTGGCGCGTGCCGAGCGGCATCGGGCCGCCGCGCAGCTCAAATTCGTCCAGGAAAGCGTCTTCAGCCAGATCGAGCGCGCGGTCGTCTATTGGCACGAAAGCGGGACGGCCATGGAAGCGTCCCGGCGGGCCCTGCGGTCCGCCGAGCGTGAGCTTGCGGCCTCCCGAGAGGCGTACCGGGCCGGCGTCATCGGCGAGGTTCGCCTCTTGGGTGTCCGGCTGCAGGTGCTCAGCGCCCGCATACAGCTCCTCAGCGCCGAGAAGGAGCATTACGCGGCGAGCGGCGATCTCATGACGGCCTTGCACCGGAAGCTGTGGAAAATGCCTAATGCGACTTGATAGAGCGTTCATGGGTGCCGCGGTCCTGACGATCGCCGCTGTTGCCGGCCGCGCTCAGGCGGGAACGGTGACGCTGCGCGCGCGGGCTCTTCAGCGGCGCGCTGTCGTCGTCCGCGACATCACGGCGCATCGGGAGCGTCCCGCTCGGTACGTCTACGGCCGCGCCGTCTGGCTCGGCCCACTCGTCGCCGCGGCTGGCGCGATCCGCGCCGACCGCGCGGCCGCCAAGCTCGAGGCCACAATGCTGACCGAGACACGGGCGCTGTATCGGGCGCCGTATCACATATCCGCGCAGAAGCTGGCGCAGGCGCAGGCGAGGGCCGACGAGGCGCAAGCAAAACTCAACAGCGCGGTCGGCGTGCTGCGTGCGCGCTACGGCGAGCGGTTCGCGACCGCGTTGCTCAGCGACCGGCGGCTGGTTGCGCGCATCGGCGCCGGGACCGTGTCCGTGGTCGAGGCGATGGTGCCCTATCCGGTGTTGCGGCACCCGCCGCGAATCGCGACGGCGCGCCTCGAGGGCGGAGCGAATGTCCACGGTCGCGCCGTGACGTTGAGGTTTCTGGGGGTCGGGGGACAGGTGCCCTCCGGCATGATCGGCCAGTCGTTGTACTATCTCGGCCCCGCGTTGCAGGCGGGCACGATGCTGCGCGTCGACCTGCGGCTCGGCACGCGCCCGAAGCGCACATTGCGGCTGCCCTTCTCGGCGCTGATTTTCGACGGCCGCAAAGCCATCGCCTTCCGCAGGATCGCGCCCCACCGGTTCCGGAGCTTTCCCGTGTCGAAGGCGCGGCCCTTCTACAGCGGCGGGCACGTTGCCGGCTACCAGAGCGCGTGGAGCGGACGCGCGCGCGTGCCGATCGTGGTCGAGGGCGCTGGCCTGTTGTGGTCGCTGCTCGCGAGAGCCGTCGGGAGGCGGTGAGTGGCCGCCTTGCGGATGCTGGTTCGGTTCTGCCTGCGGTATCGCTACGCCGTCGTCCTGGTCGTCGCCGGATTGTGCGTCCTGGCGTTCTTGGATGTCAGAAACACCGCCGTCCGCGTGTTCCCGTCGTTCGAGCCGCCGGTCGTCAAGGTCATCACGCGCGTTCCCGGTCTCTCGCCGCGAGGCATCGAGCTGTCCGTCACCGACATGCTGGAGCAGGGGCTCACGGGCCTGTCCGGCCTGCGGGCCACGGTGTCGCGGTCGCAACCGGGGGTGTCGATCATCACCCTGATCTTCCGCAGCCATACCCGTGTCGCGCTGGATCGCAAAGCGGTCGCCGCGCGCCTGTCGGAACTGATTCCGACTTTGCCCCCCGGCGCCGTTTCGCACATCGAGCGGCTCACCTCCATGGTGGGCGTGGCGGCGGAGATTGGCGTTCTGGGCACGGGGATTTCGCCGTTGACGGTCGGCCGGCTCGTCGAGACGCGGATCGTACCGGAGCTGGAAGCGACCGCGGGCGTGGCTAAGGTTGACGTGTACGGCGCGGCCACGCCGGTCATCGCCGTCGAGCCGCACGTGTCGGCGATGCTCGCGACCGGGATCGGCTGGGGGAGCCTCGCCAAAGCGGCTCATCAAGCCAGCGCCGTTCTGGGCCTCGGCGCCGTGACGTCGCCCAATCAGCGCATCCTGGTGGAAGGGCATGGACAGACCCTCACGAGCGCCGCGCTCGCCGACAGCGTCATCGGCCAGCACGACGGCCGGCCGCTCACGATGGGGATGGTGGCGCGGGTGGTCACCACCGCTGCGCCGCGCGTCGGCGCCGCGCTGATCGGCAATCGGCCGGGCGTGGTTCTGGTGGTCTGGGCGCAGCACGGCGCCGCGACATCGGCGGTCGCCGCGCGCGTGCAGCGCAAGGTACGGCGGCTGCGCATGGAGTTGCGCGGCCGGCACATTCTCATTCGCTCTCATGTCTTCGTTCCCGCGGCGTTCAGCCGGGTGGCCGTCGCGAACGTGCTGCGCCTGGTGCTGCTCGGGGCGCTCGGGATTCTGGTGATCCTCGCGCTGGCGCTGCGCGACTGGCGGATGATCGCCGTGGCCTACATGCCGATCATCGTGTCCGTTCTGGGGACTCTGGCGGCACTGCATTTCTCCGGCGTTCCGCTCAATACGCTCGGCCTGTCGGGTCTTGCGATCGCTTTGGCGGAGATCGTCCACGACTCGGTGGCGGACGGCATCACCATCCAGCGCAGGCTCCTGCAGGAATCCGCCGCGCACAGTGAGGCGCGCAAGCTGCAGGTCATCGGGGATGCGGCCGTGGCGATACGCTCGAAGGCGGTGATCTGCGCGCTCGTGACCTCGATTCTTTTCCTGCCGATCGTTCTGCTGCCGGGATTTCCGGGCGAGCTGTTCGGGCCGGTCGCGATCACCTACATCATCGCGATCGTGATGTCCGTCGCGGTCAATCTCGCATTCAGCCCCGCTCTGGCCGGAATTCTCCTGGCCGATGTCGGTCCCGGCCGGGCCCCGCCCGAGCCTCCGCGGGCGGTGCGGCGGCTGTATCAGTGGTTGATACAGCCCTCGAAGCTCCTGATGGGGGTGGAGGCGGGCATCGCGGCGGTGTTGTTCGCTGTCATTGCCGGAAGTATCCCCTTCCTGCGTGTGGGGTTGCTGCCGACTTTCAGCCAGCGGGCGCTGGTGGTGCACCTGCGAGCCGCGCCCGGAACATCCCTCGGCCAGACGGAGCGGATCGTCGGCGCCTATGTCGCCAGACTGCGTGGCCTGCCGGGCGTTCAGCATGTCATCGCTCTGGTCGGTCGCGGCAGGCCCAGCGACCACTCGACGGACGTCAACCGCGCGGCTCTGGATGTCACGACGGACAGCAACGCGCCGCAGGCGATCCATTCGATGAAAGCGGCGATCATGCGGGCGCTCGCGTGTCCGCCGGCCCTGGACTGCGCGGTGAGCACGTTCATGGATGAAAGGATGCGCCGGACGCTGCCGGGCTACACGGCGCCGCTGGCGATGTCCCTGACGGGCGTCGCAGGCGCGGCGATCAGGACGGAGGCGGTGCGGCTCGATGGGGAGATTCGCCGGATGCCCTCGGTCCGCAAGGTTACCCTGGACCCAACGCTGCGGCGGCGCACCATCATCAGAGTCAGGCCCGAGCGGTCGGCGATGGCGCAGTACGGCGTCACGTCGCGCGCCGTGCTCAGCACGGTCGGCGCGGCTTATCCCGGTCGGCGGGTCGCGAGCGTGTACGTGCGCGACTATCGCGAGCCGGTGGAGTTGCTGGCGACGCGCCGCGAGCGAGGCGACGCCATGGCGCTGGAGCGCATGCCGATTCGGGCCGACGACGGGCGCCTGGTGTCCCTGGGGCTCGTCGCCCGTGTCGGCTTCACACGCGCGGCGGGGACGATCGCCCAGAAGAACGGCGAGCGGGTTCAGCGCCTGTTGGTGTGGCCGCGCGGAGGGTACACCGTGCCGGGCGTCAGGCGACGGATCGCGCAGCTGGCGGGCGCGCGCGGGTCGGCGGTGGCGCCGACGGTAAGTTTCACGGGGATCTCCCAGGTCGTTTCCCGGGCGGTGCGCGCGGTCATCGTCCGCGCGGGCATCGCCCTGCTGATCGTGGTCTTCTTGCTGTGGGTGCTGCTTGCGGAGGCGCGGGCGGTGGCGATGTTGTCGCTGGGGCTGCCGGTCGCGGTTTCCGGCGGCATCGCGATGATCTGGCTGTTTCTGCACGGCACGGCCAATTTCGCCGTATTGATCGGACTGGTTGCGCTGTTCGGCATCGCGTTGCGCAACGGCCTGCTGTTGGTTTTTTATTATCGCACGCTGTTCCCCGGCGGCGAGTCGGGAATAACCGTGGAGGAGGCGCGCTCGATCGCGGTGGAAATGCTGCCGGTGGTCCTGGTCACCGCGTCGGTCGCGATCATGGGCCTGTTGCCTCTGGCGGTGTACGGCGGCACGGCGGGCGACGAGATCGCCGGACCGCTGGCTATCGTCATCATCGGCGGCCTGGGCACGGGCGCCATTCTCACCGCGCTGGCGCTGCCGCGGATGTTGCCGCGGATCCTGCACGTGGGCCGCATGCGCCGGCGCGAGGATATCTAGGACCGGCAGGGGTGTTGCCGGCCGGGCTCGCGCTGACGGGTCGAGGGTCCGAAGTGTTGACGAATCGCGACATGTCGCGCGCGGGGGCGGGAATCGTGACGTTTCCCTCCCGCTCGTTCTAAAGTATGCGCCACACCGGCGGTCGAGCCCGCCGCCGCCCCGCAGGAGCAAGTCATGTCGCAGGTCCATGCAGCCACCCACCCGGGGATGCTCGGTTCGTACGATCTGTGCGAGCGCCTCGGAATCGGCGGTCTGGGCGAACTCTGGCGGGCCTACGACCGGGCGCGGGGCCTCGAAGTGGCCCTGAAGATACTCGCCGCG
>DAIDUQ010000011.1:0-48631 GCA_027456605.1 Steroidobacteraceae bacterium
ATGTCCTCGACCGTGGCCGTCCAGATGAAGGGCTTCGGATCTTCGTTCCAGGCGCTCAGGAACTCATCGATCGCGTGCTTCAAATCCGGCACGCTCACGAAGCTGCCCCGACGAATCGCCTTATCGGTCAATTCCCGAAACCAACGCTCCACCAAATTCAACCAGCTCGAACTGGTCGGAACAAAGTGACAGACGAAGCGCGGATGCTTCTTCAGCCATCGCTGCACGTGCGGCTCTTTGTGCGTGCCGTAGTTGTCCATGACCAAATGAAGCTTCAGTCTCGAGGGAAATTCCCGATCCAGGCGGCGCAGGAATCGCAACCACTCCTGATGACGGTGCCGAGCGTGACATTCACCGATGACCTTGCCGTCCAGGATGTTGAGCGCTGCAAAGAGCGTCGTGGTGCCGTTGCGCTTGTAATCGTGCGTCATCGTGCCGCAGCGGCCTTTCTTCAACGGCAGGCCCGGCTGAGTGCGATCCAAGGCCTGGATCTGGCTTTTCTCGTCCAGGCACAGCACCAGAGCTTTCTCCGGTGGATTCAAATACAGCCCGACAACGTCGGTCAGTTTCTCCAGAAATCTCGCATCCCGAGAGAGCTTGAAAGTGCTACTCAGATGCGGCTTGAGATTGTGCAACTGCCACAACCGATTCACCGTATCCTTGCTCACCCCCTGCGCCTTTGCCATAGACCGGCAACTCCAATGCGTCATGCCCGCAGGCTTACTCTGCAGCGTCGCCTCAATAATGCGATCTCGCATGGCGCGATCGTATCGGGGTTTTCGTCCTCGGCCAGGGGCGATCCGCCAAACTTCGCCAATGCCACTCTGGTGCACCCGCTTGCGCCACAGCTGCACCGTGATCCGATTCACTTCAAGCTCCTCGGCAATCGCCACATTGCTCTCACCGGCCAGCGCTCGCAAAATAATCCGGCAGCGCAGCGCCACCTGTTGCGGCGTGCCGTGCGCGGACTCCCAACTCTTAAGCTGAGCTCGTTCAGAGGGCCGCAACTTGATAGACAAACCAGCATTTGGCATGAACGCATCATAGCAATTGCCGGGAATTACTGCATACCTATTTCGGCGACACTACACTAGTTTGGCGGACGCTGACGTCGCTTCCTTCCTATCCGGATTACTTGCAGGCCACATTCCGCCGCAATGCGTCGCATGGTTCGCACACCGCTGCATCGCGGCTCGTGCACGAACTCCGGACGGCGCGCTGGGTTCCGCAGGGCGACGGAGATTTCGTTCGCCCCGCGGACGCGCTGCGTGAATTGCTCCCCGAAGGGTTCCCGTTCGATCCCGGATATCGGTGGCTCAAACCGGTCCAGTTCGGTGAAGCGGCTGCGCGCCAGTCCGACCAGGTCAAGCATGACGAGGCGACCGCGAAGCGATTCGGGTTCCCCGACGCCGACACGGCCCGACGCTTCGCAGAACGTCTCAGCGCGTTACCGGAATCGACTGTGGAGGAGCTTCTCACGGAGCTGGAGAACCGCAACAAACCGGCCATCCCCGACCGCGCGCCTGCCAACCCCAAGCGTCGCGCCGACAATGTGCGGGAGCAGGCCATAAACGACCCCGACAAGGAGACAGAGCTTCGCCTCCGTTCCGTCCCGACTGCCAAGAAGGACGATGTTAAGGCGCAAGCCGAAACCTACTTGCGGGAGCGTTACAGGAACAGAGAAGGGGAGATGACATGCCAGATTTGCAAGGGGCCTCTGCCCTTCAAACTCGATAATGGACAGGAATACTTCGAGGTCGTTCCTCTCTTCCCGGACCTGAGAAAGTATCATCTGCAGAACTATCTCGCTCTTTGCCCGAACCATTCGGCCATGTTCCAGCTCGTGAACGGCTCCAGAGATACATTGCGGCAGGCGTTTCAAGCGCTACAAGGGAATGAGCTGCCCGTAGTTCTCGCTGACAGGGAGCTGACCGTCTTCTTCAACAAGCTCCACATCATTGACCTGAAAGCCGTTCTGGAAGCGGAAGACCGCCTTCCGGTTGAGTCATCCTCCGATGTGGCGGAGGACAGCACTCTCGCGGACGCGGTGAACGGGCGTCCATGAATTCGCCTCGTAGCTTGGATGGGCGCGGATGGTGTTTCCGGCTTATTAGACCGAGAAGGTCGCGGCGGTATTTGCGCGGACGAGAGCGACATGCTGGGTGCGGCGGGACATTCGTGCCAGGAATGGGTCCCTCGATGAAGCTGCGGCAATCGTGTCCCGGTCTTGCGGATGAGTCTGTCTGCTATCTCCGGCGGGTGTACCGCGGCGCACTTTGTCGCGTCGTGTTCGGGAGAAGGAATTGGGGTAACTCCAAGCGGCTTGATCAGCAGATGGCTGCAGGCATCGGGTAGCGGCTGAGGCGATTCGATGGAGATCACTCTTGGATTGGTATTGGACGGAGACCATAGCTGGCGTCCGGCAAATCGACTGGGAAAGCCGGTGTTTGGCCCACTGGGACTGCTGAACCTGCTTGAGACGCGCCTCGGCTTGCTGCGTGCTGACTGCGCGCATGCACAGCGAGTAACACAGTACCGCGAATGTCTCAAGCGGTACGACACGCCGGATTGCTTCTATCACGCCTCGTTCGGCGTCGACCCGATCGGAACATCAGCGTCGCTCCTGTCTTGGCGCGACGCTTGGTATCTGCACGGCTGGACCGGCGAGTCACTGCCCGATGCAGGCGTCCGCATCTCCGAAATGGCCACCGTCGAGACCGCTGCACGCAGTCTTGTGTTTCCGTCAATCGGCGAGCGACTGGTTCGAGTAGCGGAGTTGCTCTCTCGACAGCAATCGAAGATCGATAGCATTGAGCTGGTCGACCCGATGGAGTCATTTCCAAAGCGTTGGCGGGAAGTGCTCGCGAAGCTGCCGGTGCGAGCGATCAGGGCGTACGGTCCATCGGCAGCCCCGAATACGGTGCTTGGGAAGCTCCAGGCCGCACTCAAGGCCGCGCGTGAGGGCAAGGAGCCCGACGGGAAGATTGCCTGGTCAGACGACGGCAGCCTGTGCGTCGTGCGCGCGGGGACGGGTCTGGTCGCCGCGCACTGGGTCGCGCACGGTCTCACATCGCCGCAGGAAGGGGTTGCGATCGTCGCCGAGCAGAGCCGCTCGCTGCTCGATGCGACCCTCGATGCCGTCGATGTCGCTCGGCAGGGATTCCAGGATTCGAGTCCGTTGGCGCCTGCGCTTCAGGTCCTGCCGCTCGCGCTCGCCACGGTCTGGGAGCCGCTCGATGTCTATGCGCTGCTCCAGTTTCTTTCCCACCCTATCGGGCCGGTGCCCGGCTACGCCCGCTGGCGGCTGGCCGAGGTGATCTCGCAGCAACCCGGTGTCGGTGGCCCGCGCTGGTGCGAAGCGATCGAGGAAATCGTGGCTCGCTACCCCGAACGGGCCACCGATCTTCGCCAAGCTCTGGCGTTCTGGGTTGAGCATCCGCGGTACAGCCCGGCGCAGGGGGCACCGGTCGCGGCGCTGCTCGAAGTAGCCCGCGGGGTTCGAGACTACTTCGGCGCCAGACTTTCAGACCAGAACACCTTTCGCAGCGCCGCCGCCGCCACGGGTTTGGCACAGGCCAGCGCAGTGACGACAGTCCTGGAAGCATTGGCTGCCCAAGGGGAATCCGCACTCACTCCGACGGAACTCGAGGCGCTGGTTTCCCAGTGCACGGCGCAAGGTGCGCCCAACTTTGCGATGCACGCCCAGGTCGGATGCGTACCTTCGGCGTCCGACCCCGGCGCATTGGTCGAACCCTTCGATCGGGTGATCTGGTGGCAGATGGGAGCGCCATCGCTGCCGGATCACTATCCGTGGAGCAGGAGCGAGATGGCGTCGCTCGAACGGGCCGGGGCGGAGCTGCCGCCCCTCAGCGAGGTGCTGGCGCGGCGAGGGGAGAATTGGCTAAGGCCGATCCTGAACGCGCGCAAGTCCCTCGTGCTCGTCCTTCCCCCTCCGGCCGAGGAGATGCACCCCCTGTGGCAGGAAATCCAGTGGCTTGTCGAAGGCGTCCGGCCGGGGCCTCTGGAGGATCTTGTGACAGGTCGTGCGGGAAATAGCCTCCCGGCCATTGCCCATGCGCCTCTGCCCAGACGCAGGCGGTGGTGGAGGTTACCGCCCGAAGCGAAGATTCCGCTTCGCGCCAACGAATCCTATTCCAGCGTCGACGTATTCCTGAATGCTCCCTATCAGTGGGTCCTGAGGTACGCGGCCCGGCTCAACCCGTCCAACCTTCTGGCGGTAGCCGACGGAAACCGGCTCTACGGCAATCTCGCCCATCGGCTGATCGATCGGTTCTTCCGCGCCGCCGGCGCGCCAGCCCTTCGTGGCGACGCATTGAGAGCCTGGCTTTCGCGGGAGTTCGCGATTGTCGTGGCGGAGGAGGGTGCGGTTTTGCTGATGCCGGGGCGGCGCACGGACTGCGAACGGCTGCGCTCCTCACTGGAGCGTGCAATCATGGAAATCCAGCGGCAGTTCGGGGCGGCGGAGGTTGATGCGGTTGAGCCTGAGCGTGACCTTGCCGGAAAGTTCCCCGGCGGCGTTCTCGACGGGACTGCGGATCTTGTCGTTGGCAACAAATCCGGCCAGCGGGCCATCGTCGACATGAAGTGGGCCGGCGCCACTTACTACCAGGAACGGCTCGCGAAGAATCGCCACCTGCAACTCGCTATCTATGCCGAGATGCTGCGTCAGGAAACCGGCGCGTGGCCGCACGTTTCCTACTTCATCCTCGAGGCCTCTCGTCTGCTCGCGCCGGACACGGAATTTTTTCCGCAGGCACGCCCCGTTCAATCTGGCGGCGCGGGATCCACCCCGCTGCTTTGGGAGCGGTTCGTCGCCGCTTGGAAATGGCGCCGGTCTCAGATCGATGCGGGAATGATCGAGGTTGCCGCCGAAGACATTGAGCCCTCCGGCGAGTCGGTGGCTCCGCCCGATGCGCTCGAACCGGAGCAGTTACCGGAGGCGTACAATGATTACCGCTGGCTTGCCGGGTGGGAGGACTGATCGATGGCCGGTACACTCAGGTTCGTTAGCGCAGGGGCAGGCAGCGGCAAGACCTACCGTCTCACGCAAATCCTCCACGAGAAACTCAGCTCGGGGCAGGCGGCACCCGGCGGGGTGATCGCGACGACCTTCACCCGCAAAGCGGCCACGGAGCTTCGCGAACGGGTCCGGACAGCCCTTCTCGAAAAAGGCGAATTCGCGCTCGCCAATTCAATAGGACAGGCGCGAATCGGCACGGTGAACAGCGTGTGCGGGGGCTTCCTCGAACGCTTCGCGTTCGAGGCCGGGCTCGCTCCGGAGCAGCGCGTGCTGGAGGAAGAGCAGGCGGGCGCGCTCGTGCGAGAGGCGATCGACTCGGTCTCCGACCTAGCAACCGTGCAGGATATCGTCGAGCTTGCCCGAAGGCTGGGTATCGAAAGTTGGCAAGACGCGCTGAAGGCCATCATCGACCAGGCGCGCGCAAACGATGTCGCGCCGTCCCGGCTCGTCGCGTTGGGCGCCCGCAATGCGAATGAGCTGCTTGCGCACTTCCCCGCTGCGACCGCGGACAATCTCGACGCATTGCTCTCGGTGGCGATCGAGACGGTGGTCACGGAGATTGAAAAGCGGGCGACGGGCAAGAAGAACACAGCCGACTACATTGCGCTGGCCCGAGAGACGTTGCGGCTGATCCGCAGCGGGACCGCGGCGTGGGCCGACTGGGTGAGGCTATCCAAAGGCGCACCCGAAGCGGGCCTCAAGACGATCGCGCAGCAGATTGCCGACATTGCGAGCCGCTTTCCGGCGCATCCGCAACTGCGGCAGGACATCGAGCGCTACTTGACGGCGATTTTTGCGCTCGCTTCGAGGGCGCTCGCCGCCTACGCCCAGCGCAAGCGCGAGTTGGGCGTGATCGATTTCGTGGACCAGGAGCACCTGTTCCTCGGGTTGCTCGAGAAGCGCGAAGTCGTGAACGCATTGTCCGAGGAACTCGATCTGCTTCTCGTGGACGAATTTCAGGACACCAGCCCCATCCAACTGGAGCTCTTCCTGCGCCTTGCCCGCATCGCCCGCGAAACGGTGTGGGTCGGCGACATCAAGCAAGCCATCTACGGCTTTCGAGGCAGCGACGCGGAACTGATGAAAGCCGTCCTTGGCAACCTGCCGAACCTCGGCGGCTCCAAGGAGGTCCTTGGGCAATCACGGCGTTCGCGACCGAAGCTGGTTCGCGTGGTCAATGGCGTATTCGGCGATGCGTTCGCTCCCGGGCTGTCGCGCGCGGAGGTCGAGCTCGCGCCCGTTCGCCAGGAACTGGTGGCCGATCCTGGGTTCGGCAATTGGGTACTGAACGGCAGGAACGCCCAGGAGCGAGCCGCGGCGCTCGCCGCAGGCATCAAGGCCCTTGTCGATTCCGGGTACCAGGTTGTCGACCCGGGAGCCGGCAATCCTCGCGCTGCGCATTACGGCGACATCGCAGTGCTCTCCAAGACCAACGTCGGCGTCCAGACGGTGGCCGCTGCCTTGCGGTCCGCATCCGTTCCGTGGGCAACGCAGCAGGCGGGGCTGCTTTCTACCCCGGAAGCCGTATTGGCCCTTGCGTGCCTGCGGCGGTTCAACGATCCCCGGGACACGTTGGCGAGCGCGGAGATCGCTGCACTCGCCGACTGCGAGAAGCCGGAGTCGTGGCTGGCAGATCGTCTTCGCCATCTCGAAGGCGGTGGCGACGGCGCCCTGTGGCGTGACGGCGGGCAGGCAGGTCACCCCGTGCTTGCACGGATCGCGAAGCTGCGCGAGCAGGCGCCGCTGCTTTCGCCGTACGCGGCATTGGAACTCGTGGTCGCGCAATGTGACTTGGCGGGACGGGTGCTCCGTTGGCGGCGCAATGAACTCGTCGCGCGCGTCCGGCTTGCCAACCTGCAGGCCGTGCTCGGGCTCGCGCGCACCTACGAGGAAGCATGTCTCGCGCGGCGCGAGCCTGCGACGGTGTCGGGGCTGATCCTGTGGCTTGGTGAGCAGGCGGAAGCGGGACTAGACATGCT
Organism: Steroidobacteraceae bacterium; assembly: GCA_027456605.1. Taxonomy (GTDB): domain Bacteria; phylum Pseudomonadota; class Gammaproteobacteria; order Steroidobacterales; family Steroidobacteraceae; genus 13-2-20CM-66-19. Next base: position 7,021 of record DAIDUQ010000011.1, read on the forward strand.
CGCCGAGCCGCCGGTGGATGCAGTCAAGGTCATGACGCATCACGCGGCCAAGGGGCTGGAGTGGCCCATCGTCGTTCTTCTCGATCTGGAGAAGGATATTCAGGACCGACTCTGGTCGGTGGGCGCGCGATCCGACGCGGGTTTCGACGTCTCGGCGCCACTCAGGGATCGCTGGATCCGCTATTGGCCGTGGCCCTTCGGTGCCCAGAAGAAGGTCGACATCGCCGACACGATCGCGAAGGCGCCAGCAGGCGTTCGTCTGCGTACCGAAGCGATCGACGAGGCCAAGCGTCTCTTGTACGTGAGCATGACCCGTGCGCGCGACTTTCTGGTGCTCGCCTTTCCCGCGAAGAAGGGCGTGTGCGAATGGCTCGCCTCCCTGAACGCTCCCTGGCTCACGCCGGACGTTGCGGGTGAATCCATAACTCTGCCCGATGGATCGACTGTTCCGTGCGACTTCCGGACGCTCGACGCACCCGATGCCATGCCCGTGCCGCCCGAGCCGGATTCAGGCCTTCGGTGGTTCCCCGCTCCCGCCTCGCGCACGGACCGCCTGCCGGCAACTCTTGTCCCTTCCGCCGTCGCCACCGGGTCAGGCAAAGTCGTGGATGCCGTGTCGGTAGGGGAGAGGATCGCGCTGGAGGCGGGAACCGACATGACGGCACTCGGCAATGCCATTCACGCATGTATCGCGACGGCGTTCACCGACCCGGACGTGCCCCTGGATGAAACGCGCGCCGCGCGGATCCTGGATGGCTTCGGGTTGAAGGGGGCGATCGAACCTTCCGGTCTGGTGCGGCAAATCGGTGCGCTCGACAGATGGATTTCCTCTCGCTGGCCGGGTTGCCGACGCCATGCTGAGATCCCCATCGAGTCGATTCTGCCCAACGAGCAGGTCATGCACGGGCGCATTGACCTGCTCGTGGAGACGAAGGGCGGCTGGGTGCTTCTCGACCACAAGGCGAATCCTGCGGCGAGGGACCGGTGGGATAAAATTGCCGTCGAGCACGGCGGGCAGTTGTCCGTCTACGCGGAGGCGCTGGCTCGAGCGACGGACCGTCCAGTCATAGAAGCTTGGATCGTTTTGCCGATTGCGGCGGGAGCGATTCGGACAACAGTAGGCTTGCCGTGAGCTGCTCTGAACACTGAGCGGCCGGACTGAGTCCCCGATGAGTCCCCGACTCGCAGATGCGATCCGGCGGCGCGCAATAGTGGGCGTAACTCTCTGATATTGGTCGGGGTGACAGGATTTGAACCTGCGACACCTACGTCCCGAAGAATTGCTGCTGGACGCCGGTACACGAGATCCGTGGTCTACATCGTCATGAAGCCACGAACATGCCTGCCTTTGCCGGCTCCCGCTTCTCGATAGTCACAGGGAAGCCTTCATAGTTATCGGGTACTTGTCCAACAGACTGCCAGTAAATCGGGTCAACCATTACTCTAATGAACGGACACGCGGCACGCGTTTGCGCAATTGTGTTGACGGCTCCAGCCGGCGCGCGTATTTCGCGCTGCAACTTTGCCGCAGCTTCGAATATGGTCACGCTCATACGTGATGTCCTGAGACAAGAGTCACGCCGAGTCCCGCAAGTATAGGCTCAATCGGGAGCGCCAGGGTAGCCTTGCCACCGGGTGCGGTACCGTCGTTCATGCTACCGACAATGATTCCAATGGCCTTTCGGTTCCCTGCGCCATCAACCGTGGTGATTAAAGAACCGGAGTCGCCCGAATCAGAGAACTGCACTGTATTCCCGGCAATAGCGAAAAGAGGGTCAAAGAAAACCGCTCCGGAAAAGCCATATAGCTGTGCTTGGTAGACGACATGATTGGCGCCGTACACTTGGCTGATGACTATGCCAGTTGTGTGGCCAGTGGTACGCCCGACTTTCTCTACCGTCATTCCGGGAGAGATCGGTCCCGTTGTGCTGGGCGTATCGTAGATATCCCGCTGAAATGAACTTACTGTGTCAACAGTTAGGAGTCTAAAAATCGCGGCATCCAGATTTGTCTTGGGATTAACATTATCCGGCGATCCAGAGACTAGGGGCAACGCATGATGATGGAAGCCAAGCGTAAACGGGTTTAGGCCGCCTGGTGCTACGTCAAAAATGCCAGGGGCGACAATCGGTAGACCAACTCCGGCATAGCTGCATCCCCCAGATACATGATTGTTAGTGAGCCCAAACAGTTCTCCCGCAGGGTTGCACACCAGGCACGCCAGCGTTCCAGCCTCTCTGTTGTTGCCGACTGAAATTGAACTACCGCAGGTGTAATACTTCGAGTTGCCTGTGGTGCGCACAACGTATGCTGGTGTTCCCTGCGCCGTGGGCGGGTCATCTCCGATTGCATTGGGTACGCCCTGCCGGTAGCGAATCTCCACGTCATCTACGGTTTTGGGCAGAATCGCGAGTTGCCGCTTAGAGCCGGGGGCTGCCCGCTTTGTAAACACGATCACAGACTTCAATGAATCGTTGAAACCGACGGCACGCACCCGCTTTGCCCTCAATAGCTGGATGCCTTTCTCGGTGACATTGTCGATCAGCGCAAAATCCTCAGCTGTAGATGCGACAGGCGCCGAAGGGTCATCCATCGTTCCCTCGCGGTATGCCCAGTCGTGGAAAATACGTGCTGCTGTCAGACTGTCCATGACATGTCCCAGGGTTAAAGTCAGCTCACCGCGTGCGCGCTGAAATTATTATGATGGGAACTATACTGCCAAACCGGGATGCGCGTCACGAGACATTCGAGACTTGTGGGCGGGGCACGAGTCTGAGCCAGACTTCACAGACATAGATCAAGCCGCATCGCGCGCTGTCATAGCCTCGCGCGAAACTGGGCGCGATTTGATCACAATTTCTCTCGCAACAGAAGATAGACGATTGAGGGGCGGCTTCTCTACCGCCACTCCAGCAGACAGCTTGGCCCAATATCCCCGATGTGGCACCGGGATGCGGGCGCGGCGGCAGGCCTTCGCAAGGCCGACGTCCGTGACGCCATACGTCGCGGCGAGTGTCGCGATTGGCAGCGACCAGACGAGATCGTAGAGTTCCTGGCGGCTAAATTTATGAACACGATGACCGGTGTTCGTGATCATGCTTTTGTCATCCCGAGTCTTTCTCTTGTGGCGCGGACTCTTGGAGGTGGCGATCTCTCGTAATCGTTCTCCGTGGCGATCGAGAACACTCTGCCGGTCTTCCGTCTGGAAGTAGGCGTATCCGGCGGTCGTCTTCGGCTCCTTATGATTGAGAACGGCGCCAACCAGATGCAGTGACACTCCGTCTTGCACGAGCCAGGATCCGACGGTGCGTCGCAGATCGTGAATCCTGATGTCCTGCAGCCCGGCGGCGGCACGGACCCGGGTCCAGGCGGAGCGCAGATCCTTAAGCGGTTGGCCGGTGCGTGGTCCGCAGATGACGTACGGGATTCCATCGATTCGCGGAATCATCTTCAGCCGCTCGATCGCGGCGGTGGAGAGAGGGGCCAGGAGGGGCTCCCCGCTCTTTGTGCGTCCGATCGCCAGAGTCCGTCGGTCCCAGTCGACGTCACGCCATTGGGCCCTCAGCAGCTCTTTTTTGCGAACGCCAGTGAGGAGCAGCAGCCAGAGCGCGTGGCGAGCGTGTTCATTGAGCTCGCCATCGATAGCCCGCGCGAGCGCGGGCATCTGCTCGCGGGTCACGTAGACCTTGCGCTTGCGTTCTGGGAATTCCTCGATGCCGGCGCAGGGGTTCGGAAACCCCCGAGGAACGAGACCCCAGGTCTCCGCACAGTGGTACATCTTGCGTACGATCTCGAGCAGCCGGTTCGCGGCATAGGGATGCTTGGCGCCGTACGTGGAGTGGATGTCCGCGATGTCCGCCGGGGTGATCGTCACGGCGAGTCGTGACCCGAGCTTAGGGACGAGGAGACGGTTCAGGTATTGCTCGTCGGTGTTCCCGGTCTGCTTCTTGGGCTTCGCGTGCTTGCACAAATAGATATCGACGAGCGACTTCACCGTGCTTGCATCCCGCAAGGCATCGTCGGCGGCTTGAGGGTCCTCCCGGTCCGCGACCTGGCCGAGAAAATTGCGTGCCTTCCTGCGGGCTTCTGCGAGGGTCAGCGCGTCTGCGCGGCCGAGATTGGCAAGGCGCTTGCGGTGGTTCACCCGATAAGTGACCACGTACGCCCGTCGGCCGGCCGGATATACTCGCAATCCGAAGCAAGGAATCTCTTTGTCCCAGTAGATGCATTGCGCATTTTTCTCGCCGAAATACGGCAGATTTCGCACAGTGTCCTGACGGAGTTTGGCCGTGGGCATGGGGGATTCGAACTCGGATTTTGAGTGACCATTGAGTGACCAATATCAAGCGTACTCGGGCGCACCTCGACCTGCAATAGCGCAGAGGCAAAGTTATAAGTGATTGAAAATACAAGAGTAGCGAAGTCAGGCGCAGTGTGGCAAAGCCGGTGTCATTGGCTACGAACCATGAGGTCGGGAGTTCGAATCTCTCCGGGCGCGCCAATCACACGCTCATCAGCCCGCAAGGCAGCACCCGCGGGCGCATTCCGTGTCGCGAGGACCGCGGGCCTGCTGCGCACGGCGAACGGGCGCACGGATTCGCCGTAGCCGGCGGTGCGATACTGGGAGGTGCAGGGGACTGGATCCTCGGAGCAGCTCATGCGCTTCGCCATCGCGACCTATGACCGATATCTCGGGATCTTCGAGGCGTTCTGTTACGCCGGCTGGATTCCGATGAAGCTGTTCACCGTGCCGTTGCGCGATCCGGAGTTCGGTGATCAGCGCGCGTCCATCGCGCTCGCGGAACAGAAAGGGGTGTCGATACAGCTCTCCCGCATGTCGCAGCAGGACATCGCCGACCTCGGCAGCGATGGGTGCGACGTGCTGGTCGTGGCGGGTTATGACTGGAAGATTCCGCAGTGGAATCCGCCGGTGAAGCATGCGATCAATTTTCATCCCTCGCCTTTGCCGGTGGGCCGCGGCGCGTACCCCCTGCCGCGCGCGATTCTCGAGAATCACGCCACGTGGGGCATCACCTGCCACAGGCTGACCGCCCGGATCGACGCCGGAGAGATCCTGGCCGCGGAGCATTTCCCGTTGCGCGCCGATGAATGCCACGAAAGCTTGGATTTGCGCGTGCAGATCGCGGGCAGGCGCCTGGCGGAGCGGGTCGCGCGGAATTTCGCCGAGTTGTGGCAAACCGCGGCGCCGCAAGGGGACGGAACCTACTGGCCGAAGATAACGCTCGCGGACAAGGGGGTGGATCTTTCCAGACCCGTCGACGATCTGCTGCGCCACATCCGCGCCTATGGACGGACCGGAAGCTTGGCGAATGTCGCCGGCACATGGCACATCGTCAAGCACGCGACCGGGTGGCGGGAGGCGCACGAGCATCCCGCCGGCATGGTCATTCATACGTACGCCCGGACGGTGGTTGTCGCGGTGGCGGATGGCTATCTTGCGATTCTCGACAGTGAAGTCGTACCCCCTCACCTCGCGGCTCAGATCACGGCGATCCAGCAGAGGGGTTGACGTTCGCGGCGCGCCGCATGGAGGCGGACCGGAATGCCTTCCCTCGATGAGGTTCCGTCAGCATAATGTGCGCCGATGCGCCGAAGCCTCATCACCATCGTATTTGCGGCACTTACCCTGCTGCTCGCACTGCCGGCCTACGCCGACTGGAGCGCCCTGGCACGGCTGCAGCGCCACGGGGCGCTCGTGTCCGCCTCCGCGGTGAACCTGAGCACCGGCCGTGTGATCGAGCAGCTCGATCCATCCCGGCGCCTGACCCCCGCTTCGCTGACCAAGCTCGCGACCGCCGCGGCGGCGCTGCAGGTGTGGCCTCCGGACCAGCAGTTTCAGACCCGCCTGGTGACCACCGGAGCGGTGCGCGGCGATGTCCTGCGCGGAGACCTCATCCTCGCGGGCGCCGGTGATCCCTCGCTCACCGATCGATCCCTGTGGGTGTTGGCGAACGCGGTGCGCGCCGCGGGCATTCGCAAGATCGATGGCGCGCTGCGGGTCGATCCGCTGCCTTTCGGATCGATGGCCTGCGGCGACCAGGACCGGTGTGCGGCCCGGCTGCGCAGCGATAACGCCTACAACGCGCCGTTGTCGGCGATCGGGGTGGACTACGGCACCTGGTGTGTGCAGATCATGCCGACCTCGCCGGACAGAGCCGCGCGTATCGGCGGCTGTGCACTCAGCCGCCTGCCGATCGCGGTGACGGGAACCATTCGCACCGTACCCGAGGGTTGGCGGCAGACCTTCTGGGTCGAGCAGCGTACGGTCAATGGGTCGGATACGCTGGCGGTCGGGGGCGACGTGCCGATGGGCCACGGGCAGCGTGTCTATCGCGCGATGTCCAACCCGGCATACGGAACGGGCCTGCTGCTGAAGGAGGAGCTGCACGAGATCGGGATACGGATCAGCGGCCCGGTGCAGGTGCATTTCGAGCCGCTGCCCGGCGGCGCGCACGTGTTGGGCCATGTCGGCGGCCTGATGGTGCGCGAGCAGCTCTGGCGAATGCTCCAATACTCCAATAACTACATCGCCGATGTCCTGACACTCGACATGGGTGCTCTGGCGCGACCGCACGAGACGCTTGCCTCGGCCAGCCGGGTGCTGTCGAACTTCGTCACGCAGACCGAGCGCGACGATCCACCGCGGGTGGGCCCGCCCCCGCTGTACAGCGGCAGCGGATTGACCACGGGTAACCGGCTTTCGGCCAACGATCTGGTGCACCTGCTGGTGTACGAATATCACGACACGCGGCGCTTCCCGGCGTTCTACGCCGGTCTCGCCGTTCCGCACGATGCCCCCTTCGCCTTTCTGCGTCAGGGCGATGCCGCCTGGCTCAACCGCGTGGCGCTGAAGACCGGCACCTTGAATCAGCCGCGCTCGGTGTGTGGCATTGCCGGCTACCTGCGCAAGCGCGACGGCGGATGGATCGCTTTTGCGGCCATCGTCAACGGCGGACCGCATTGGCGCCACGTGCCGCTGTATCAGGCGATCGGCGCCGAGCGTGCGGGCGTCGAGGCGCTGGCGCGCCGCTACTGAGCCGACCGGCGCACGCCGCGTCTGCTATTCTGCCGAAATTTGCCGGAGGATCGTCGTGGCGGCGCCCGGCCCCGAATCACCCGTGACGCAGGCCGACGCCTGGGGCGAGCGGATGCCGCGCACCGTCGGACCCTGGAGCGCCGCGGCGGTCGTCGTGGGAATCACGATCGGCAGCGGCATTTTCCGGGTGCCGGCGACCATTGCGGGCCAGCTCCACGCCCCGGGTGCCGCGATGCTCTGCTGGCTGCTGGGCGGCCTCGTGGCGTTGTGCGGTGCGCTCTCCGTCGCGGAGCTCGCCGCGGCGCTACCCCGTTCCGGCGGCATCTTCGCCTATCTGCTCGAGAGCTATGGGCCGCTGCCCGCGTTCCTGTTCGGTTGGACGGAGCTCGCGGTGGTGCGCGCAGCCGCGCTCGGCGCCACGGCGACCATCTTCGCCGAGTACCTGGGATATTTCATTCCGCTCACGGCGCAGCAAGTGCGCTACGTCGCCGCCCTGACGATCGTGGTCATCGGTACGATCAATTACATCGGCGTGCGGCGCGCCGCGTCCGTCATGAGCTTGGCGACCCTTGCGAAGTATGTCGCGCTGTTGGGATTGGGCCTGCTCGCGTTCACCGTGGTTCGGGGTGCCGCTGCGACTGCGCCGCCGGCGCTCTTTTCGGGAGGCGGCGTCTCGCTGTCGCTGTTCGCGACGGCGTTGATCCCCGTCATGTGGACCTACGACGGCTGGGCGGACCTGTCCTTCATGGGCGGGGAAGTGGCGAATCCGCAGCGCAGCCTGCCGCTGGCGCTGACACTCGGCGCCGGCTGCGTGATGTTGGTTTATCTGCTGGTGAATCTGGGCTTCTGGTACGCGTTGCCGGCGGCGCAAATGGCGGCCTCTCCGCTCATCGCCTCGACGGTTGCGGCGCGCATCCCGGCGTTCGGCGGCGCGGGCGCGGCGGTGATCGCGGGCCTCGTGCTGCTCTCGACGTTCAGCGGGCTGAACGGCTCGATGATGACCGGTCCCCGAGTCCTGTTCGCGATGGCTGATCGGGGTCTGCTCTTTCGCTCCATCGCCCGCATCTCGCCGCGGTTTCACAGCCCTTCGGCGGCGATATGGCTCGCCACGGCCCTCGGCTGCGCCTATGTGCTGGAGAACGACTTTGCGCAGCTCGCCGCGCGCTTCATCCTCGGCATTTGGCCGTTCTATGTGCTCACGGTTGCCGCAGTGTACGTGTTGCGGCGCAAGCGGCCGGATCTGCCGCGGCCGTATCGTACCTGGGGCTACCCGCTGGTGCCGGCCGTCTTCCTGCTCGCATCGCTCGGCATGTTGGGCAACGCCCTGTTGACCGATCCACGGGATACGGGCACGACGGTGCTGGTGATCGTCGCGGGGATTCCGATCTACTACGTGTGGCGGTGGTTTACGGCCCGCTCGGAGGCGGCGAGGTGACGGCGGCGTGACCCGGCGGCTCCTCATCGAGCTTGTCGCCGAGGAGACGTCGCACGCTGACGTAGCACAACGGGATGACCAGGACGCCCAATACCACCGCGGTCAACATGCCGCCGACGACGCAGGTGCCGATGTCGTGGCGCGCGGCGGCGCCAGCGCCCGTTGAGACCACCATCGGGAAAACGCCCAGGATGAAGGCGAACGACGTCATGATGATCGGGCGGAACCGCATGCGCGCCGCCTCCAGCACCGCCTTGTGCAAGCTCATGCCATTGTGCTGTCCGAAGACTGCGAACTCCGTGATCAGGATGGCATTCTTGGCGGTCAGGCCGATGATGGTGACCAGGCCGATCTTGAAGAAAACGTCATCGGTCAGACCCCGCAGACTCGTCGCGATGGCGCTGCCGATGAGCCCGATCGGTACGGCGAGCAGCACCGCGGCCGGAATGCTCCAGCTCTCATAAAGAGCCGCGAGCGCGAGGTAGACGACGAGAATCGAGAGCGAGAACAGCATCGGCGCCTGGGCGGCGGAGCTGAGCTCCTGCAGCGACTGGCCCGCCCAGTCGTAGCCGAAACCATGCGGCAAGTCGCGCGTGACGATGTGCTCCATCTGTGTCATGGCCTGTCCGGAACTGTAGCCGGGGGCCGCCTGTCCGAGGATTTCCACCGCCGCATACGAGTCGTAATCGGTCAGCGTCGGCGCGGCCGTCCGCCACTGCGCATGCACGAAGTTCGACAACGGAATCATCGGTGGACTCGCGCCGCTCGAGCCGGGCGGACCATCGATATAGAAGTCATGCAGGCTCTCGGGGCTCATCCGGTACGGAGCCGCGGCCTGCACCAGCACCTGCTCCACACGCCCCTGGTAAATGAACTCGTTCGCGAATACCGGCGCGAGCATCAGTTGCAGCGTCTGGTAGACCTGCTCGGGCGATACGCCCATCGACTCGGCTTCGATCCGATTGACGTGCAGCATCAATTCCGGCTGCCGCGGCAGACTGTTGACACGCACGTTGTAGAGCTCAGGATCCTTGCGTGCTTTGGCGAGCAGCGTGCGGACCGCGGAGTCCAGCGCCGAGCGTCCCAGACCGGCCCGGTCTTCCAGATAGAAGTCGAACCCGCCGAACTGTCCCAGGCCCTGGATGGTCGGCCGGTTGATCACGAAGATGCTTGCCGTATGGATCTTCCTGGCCGCCTCCCTGTTAGCCCAGCGGATGACCTGAAACGCCGACTCCTTGCGCTGGCTCCACGGAAGCAGGTGGATGAACGCCCGCCCGGTGCTCTCGGCATTACCGGCGAAGCCGCTGCCGGCAACCTGAAAGACGTCGTGAACGGCCGGATTCTTGATCATCAGCTGATAGAACTGATGCAGCGCCGCCTCGGTACGCTGCAGGCTCGCTCCCGGCGGCAGCTGGACGCTCGCCATCACGTCGCCCTGGTCCTCCTGTGGCACGAAGCTGCCGGGAAGCTTGGCGAGCAGGAACAGGCCGAGCGCGACGATCACTGCGAAGGCCGTCATCCACCGCGGCAGGTGGGTGACGGAATGGAACACGCGCCGCACGTATGCCGCGCGAGTGCCCTCGAACAGGCGGTTGAAGCCCCGGAAGACCGGGTTGTCCAGGTGCTTCGGCTGCATGAGCGAGGCGCACAGCGCCGGCGAGAACGACATCGCGAGGAAGGCGGAGAACACCATCGAGATGGAGAGGGTGAGCGCGAACTGGCGGTAGATGACGCCGGTGCTGCCGGTCTGCAGCGCGCTAGGGATGAACACGGCGGCCAGCACCAGCGTGATCGCGATGATCGCGCCGGTGATCTGGCCCATGGCTTTGCGCGCGGCCTCCTTGGGTGCCAGGTGCTCCTCGCGCATGATGCGGTCGACCGCTTCGACCACCACGATGGCGTCATCGACCAGGATCCCGATGGCGAGCACCATGGCGAACAGCGTCAGCTGGTTGATCGAATAACCGAGCGCATAGATTCCGATCAGCGCGCCCGACAGCGCCGTCGGTACGACCAGCATGGGGATCAGGGTCGTCCGGAAGCTCTGCAGGAAGATCAGCATGACGATGAAGACGAGCGCGAACGCCTCGGCGATCGTGATCATCACATCCTTGATCGCGGCCTTGATGAAGATCGTGGAGTCCACCGGCGCGAACCAGGTCACCCCCGCCGGAAAGCTCTTCTGCAGCTGGCGCATCTTCGCCTTGACCTGGCTCATCACCTTCAGGCTGTTGGCGCCGGGCAGCAATTGAATGCCGAAGGCCGCGACCCGGGTTCTGTTCACTTTGGCCGAGAAGGCGTAGTTCTGCAGGCCGAGTCCCACGTCCGCCACGTTCTTGACGTAGACCGAGGTGCCGTCGGGATTGGTGCGCAGCAGTATGTTGCCGAACTGCTGGGGCGAGTTGAACCAGCCCTGGGTCGTGACCGTGGCGCTGATCTGCTGGCCCGGCACGGCCGGCGCGGCGCCGATGGAGCCAGCGGCGATCTGGATGTTCTGGCCCTGGATCGCCTGCAGCACCGACGCGGCGGACAAGCCGTAGGCATGCAGCTTGTTGGGGTTCAGCCAGATGCGCATGGCGTAATCGGAGCCGAACAGCGTCGCGGAGCCTACCCCGGGGATACGTTCGATCTGATCGAGCACGTGGGCCGCGACCAGGTGATCGAGCGCCGCCCGACCCGGACCTCCGGGAGCGGAGCGCAGCGCGATCGCCCCCAGGAATCCGGAACTCGACTGGTTGACCTGGATACCCTGCTGCGTGACTTCGGTGGGCAGCAAGGGCTCGGCAAGCGACACGCGGTTCTGCGTCTGCACCTGCGCGATGTTCGGATTCGTTCCGGTCGAAAAAGTCAGGATGATCTGCGACTGGCCGTAGCTCGATTGCGCGGTGAAGTACAGCAGATTGTTGATGCCGGTCAGGTCCTGCTCTATGACCTTGGTGACCGTGGACTCGACGGTGCTCGCGTTCGCGCCCGGATAGCTTGCAGAGATGATGACCTGCGGCGGGGCGACCACCGGGTAGGAATCCGTGGGCAACCGGCTGAGCGCAATGCCGCCGCCCAAGAGAATGAGCAGGGCGATGACCCAGGCGAAGATCGGCCGGTCGATGAAAAATTGCGGCACTTTTTCCTCCTAGTGCGCCGCCGCGGGGACGCTGGGACTCCCTTTGACAGTGACCTTGGCGCCGGGACGGGCCTTCAGGACCCCGGAGACGATGATTCGATCGCTGTTGACCAGGCCGCGCGAGACGATCCAATCGTTACCCCGCGTGCCCTCGGTCTGGATGCTCTTCTTGACGACCGTTCCGTCGGGCGCGACCGTCAAAACATACGCGTCGCCGGCGGAGTCGCGCTGCAGCGCTGCTTGCGGGATCAAGAAGGCGTGCTGCGCCGTGCCGACCGAGAGGCGCACGTCAACGAACATCCCGGGCAGCAGCTCGCGCTTGGGGTTGGGCAGAATGCCGCGCATGGCGATCGTGCCGGTGGTTGGGTCAACGGTGGCGGCGCGGAAATCGAGCGTCCCGGGCTCGCCGTACGCCGTACCGTCCGGAAGGATCAGCAGCACTTCGGCGTGGGGACCGGCCGGCGTGACGAGGCCCGCCTCGGCGTCGGCATCGAGCGCTTCCTGCTCCGTGGCGGGCACATTGAAGTTGACGTAGATGGGATTGATCTGGTCGACGGTGGTGAGCAGGGTCGGGGTACCCTGGCCGACCATCGCGCCTTCGGTGACTTGCTGCTCGCCGGCGATCCCGGCGATCGGGGATCTAACGTCACAGTAGCCGAGGTTGATGCGGGCCGATAACACATTGGCTTCCTGCTGCTTCACGAGAGCGGCGGTGGACCGCTCGGCCGCCTCATCGGTATCGAGTTGGGACTCGGACACGAGGTGGGATTTGATGAGTATCCGGTCGCGCTGCGCGGTGATGTGCGCGTTGACCGCGTTCGCCTTTGCCTGAGCGAGCGCGGCGAGGTCGGCGTCGAGCGTCGCTTGATAGGGCGCCGGATCGATCTCGAACAGACGTTGACCGGGCCGGACCTCGCTGCCCTCGGTATACCAGCGCTTGAGCAACACGCCCGCGACTCGCGCGAGCACGTTAGCCTCGCGGTAGGCGGACAGCCGGCCGGTGAATTCGTGCGTCAGCTGCACTTGCTGCGCCTTTGTCGTCATTACGGTGACCACCGGAGGCGTTGCGGCGGCGTGGTGCACGGTCGAAGTGCCGCAGCCTGCGAGCAAAGCCGCCACCAGAGCCAGCGATGCCACGCCGGCCGGCTGTCCGATCCTTCGCGGCGCGCAGGCGCAATTCTTCACACTTCTTGACAAGCCGATCTCCGTAGGCAAGAGTAGCTCTTCAGCTGCCAGCCACGACCGTGGCCACGACCTCACGACAGGGAATCAGGCGCTAGACCAATTAGTCTAGTCGATATCTGCCTAAGCAATCCAGGACGGAATGGGCAGAGCGAGAGAATCGGCAGATCGACCCCGAGCCTCTATGGACGTCCTTGTCCGAGGCCCACGCGGCGGGCGAGCCGGGGGGGCCGTCAGTGTGGCCCGCCGCGGGAAGTGTGCGCGAGTTGCGGGTAGAGGGTGAGCAGCGCCTCGGTGACTCCGTTGGTCCAGCCGAAACCATCCTGCAACGGGTATTCCCCGCCTCCGCCCGGCAGCTCGCGTTCGACGTTGTATTTTTCCACCAGCTTGCCGGTGTGCTCGTAGACACGCCGTACTGTCGCGATCCAGCGGTGTGCAATGGAATACGCAAGACGGCCGTGGCCGTAATGGCGCAGTCCCTTGATCGCGATCCACTGCAGCGGCGCCCAGCCGTTCGGCGCGTCCCACTGCTGGCCGGTCACGATGGTCGTGGTGACGAGCCCACCGCGTTTCAGCAGCCGCGCGCGCGCGACGGCCGCGACGGAGTTGGCCTCATGCGCATCGGCCAGGTGCACGAACAGCGGGTAGAGCGTGGCCGCCGTGAGTTCACCCGTGCGCCGGCCCGAGTGCCAATCGTAATCCGAGAAGTACCCCAGGCGCCGATCCCACAGGTAGCGGTGGATGGCGCTGCGGCGGCGGCGTGCCCGGGCTGCGAACGCATGGGCGCAAGCCGGCTCGTGCGCCGCGGCGCAGCCGCGCGAGATCGCCCGCTCCATGCCGTAAAGCAGGCTGTTGAGGTCGATGGGCACGATGTCCGTGGTGCGGATGGTCGTCAAGTGGTGCTCATCGCCGAGCCAGCGTGAGCTGAAGTCCCAGCCGCTCTCGGCCGCGGCGCGCAGGTCGCGATAGACGCGCGCCGGCGGCCGGCCGGAAGCCTTTGCGGTCAACACGTCGTCCCGATACGACTCGTCGCGGGGGGTGTCGGCGCTCGACCAATACCGGTTGAGCAGCGCGCCGTCGGGCATTTCGACGACGTTGCGGCGCGCCTGTCCGGGGTGCAGCCCGGCCGCGCCCTTCATCCAATAGGCGTACTCGCGTTTCAGCTCCGGCAGATGATCGGCCCAGGCGTGCGCCGGGTCGCGCGGATCCAGCAGAGCGACCATCAGGTAGTACACCGGCGGCTGCGATCGCGATAGATAGAACGTGCGGTTGCCGTTGGGGATGTGGCCGTACGTGCGAATCAGGTAGGAGAAGTCGTCGATCAAGTTCCGCGCGCCGGCCATGCGCCCATCGGGAATCAGGCCCAGCATCGTGAAGTAGGAGTCCCAGTAATAGAACTCTCGGAAGCGTCCGCCGGGCACGATATACGGCTTGGGCACGTACAGGAGCGACGAATACAGCGGTGGCACGGTTGCCGGCCGCGTCAACAGGGGCCACAGCAGCGCGATATGCGCCCGCAGTGTCGGCGCCGGCGGCACGCGCGTGCGATCCGGCGGGGGCAATGTGAAATTCTGCTCGACGAAGCGCCGCAGCGCGGCGCGAGTGCGGGGATAGTTCTTGCGGTAGCGCTGCAGGATGACGGACGGGGCGGCTTTGGGCACCGCGTCCACGAAGGTCATGCCGTCGGGGAAGATTGCGTCCATCTGAACGCGCACGAACAGGGGGCCGAACAGTCGAGCGGGCGTCGGATTCGTCCAGTTCGCCGGGTCCGCGTGGGCCAGCGAAGCGACGGCGAGCAGGCCGATCAGTACCGCAAGGGGCCGCGACGGTCTGGCAGTCCGAAATTGCATGGATCTAGGTCCCGGTAGTTCGCGAGTGTGATGCCTGGTGGCGCAAGCGGCCAGAAGGCGCTCGAGGAAGGCAACAAATTCAAATGGTTAATCGTTCAGGTGTTTCGATCGCTGGCGTGAAGACGGCCCGAATCATGACAATCCCCTGCATCCGTTCCGGACGACTTGAGCGGCATCGCGCCTTATTCTTGATCGGAGGCGCTCGCCGGTTGTCAGCTCCTCATGACATCGATACCATTATGATATCGATGTCATAAGGGCCTTGCAATACTATCGGTGCCCTCTGGGGGGCAGGCTGTGAGAGGAGCCGCAACATCCATGGTCGTTCCATCATCTTCGTCTTCCCGTAAGGCACGGGCCGCACTCGTCTTTCTCGGGAGCATTGCACTGGGTTGCGCTACGGTGGCCGCGGCGCCTGCGCCCCTGACATTCGCGGTTCATCAGGGACGTTTCTTCAATGCGTTTTTTCGCCAGGGACCGGTGGCCGGCGACCTGGTGCTACGTTCCGGTCCGCATCCTCGCCTCCTCTTCGCGTTTCCCGCGGGCGACAGCGGGGTCGGTGTGTGGTTCGCGCGCACGCCACATTGGGCCAGCTGGCATCTGATCGGGGGCCTGCACCCGGTCCGGGCCCATGACCTGCGCGGCCGACCGCTCTATGGTCTCTCGGCCGTGGTCCAGCTGACGGGCAACCCCACGGTGCGGGTGCACCGGGCCGTCCTCTCGAGCATCCGCGTGCTGCGCAACTACAATTCGCGCGGCAAGCTGCCGCGGCTCGTCGAGACGCCGCCGCATGTTCGCGCACAGACCATCACTTGGGCACGCCAGCGGCTCGATGGCGCGGTGAGCTATCGGCTCTCGCTCCAAGTGTTGCGGGGCCATCTGCGCGGCACACGCATCGTTGCCGACCCCCGTGGCGTGATCCGCTTGGCGGTCACCGGCTTGACGGGTGAGCCGCCTCTGACGCCGCTGTCGGGACGGCAGTTGTTGCGCCATCCCCGTGCGGGCAGCGCCGCGGCGCGTGACACGCTGACATTTCTCGCCTATCACCAGAAGTTCCTCGCCGGATCGTGGCGGTTCGATACCTATTTCGGGCGCGACACGCTCATGAGCCTGCGCCTGCTGATGCCCGCGCTCACGGCC
The DNA here is from genome assembly GCA_027456605.1 of Steroidobacteraceae bacterium. Taxonomy (GTDB): domain Bacteria; phylum Pseudomonadota; class Gammaproteobacteria; order Steroidobacterales; family Steroidobacteraceae; genus 13-2-20CM-66-19. Next base: position 22,806 of record DAIDUQ010000011.1, read on the forward strand.
GGGGCGATCGACGATGCGCTGGACTCGGTGCTCGCGCGGCTCTCGCCGCACGGGCAGGTGGCGCACGAGGAGGACATCGGCGAGGAGGCCGTGCTGTGGAATCTCCGCCATCACGGCACGCGCTCGGCCGCTCCCCATTACACGTATCTGATGATCGATGAGAACTACATGCTGGCGCCCGATGCAGCCGCCTGGCTGCTCAGCCCGCGGGAACGATCGCGGGCGGTGGCGTACCTTGCCACCGCGGTCGGCGGCCCCAAGGAGCGCCACGGCACGCGCGGGGCGGCGCTGGTGAAGAATCTGCAGTTCGTACTGCGCAGCGCGGCGCCCTTCGCGCTCGATCCGGTGCTCGGACACCTGATCGGGCTGAAGCCCGGCGAGCCGGTCGGGGATTGGCGCGACAGCACCGACGGCCTGGGCGGCGGACACTACCCATACGACGTCAATGCCGCCCTGGTCCCGGCGGCGCTCGAGGCGATCGCGCGGCTCTACGCCAGCGGGCTGCTTGCGCCATACCTGCCGGCGGCCGACCGCGAGCTGTTCGCTCGCGCGAGGCAGATGGCGCGCACCTGGGGTGACGACGCTCCGCGGCTGTTCGATGTGACGGTGTCGCACGCGCAGGCGGAGCGCGACGTGGCCAGCTACGCGGCGGCACAGAAAGTTCCGGCGCGCTCGGCGCTGGCCGCACTGGGCTCCGGTCCGGTGCGTTTCCCGGCACTCTCACTCGACATCGGGGGACAGGCGGTTCCCGTCATGCAGTCCGACGTCGGCTACGTGCTCCTGTTCGGCAAGCCCGCCCCGAGCGATCTGGAGCATCTGGTCAAGACGCTGATGCGGCCGTTCCCCGCCGGACTGATGACCGGTGCCGGCATGGTGGTGGCCAATGCCGTATTCGCGCCCCCTGCGCTGCAGAGGGAATTTACCCGGCACGCGTATCAGGGCGCCGTGGTCTGGTCGTGGCAACAGGCGCTGTTTGCCGCCGGACTGGCCCGGCAGCTGCGCCGCACCGATCTGCCGGCCGCGGTGCGCTCGAGCCTGCACGCCGCGCAGCGAACGCTGTGGCGGGCGATCGAGGCGACCCGATCCATGGCCAACACCGAGCTGTGGTCCTGGACGTATTCGGGCGGCCGCTACCACATCCGGCCGTTCGGCTCACAGAGTTCGGACGCCACCGAAGCAGACGCCGCGCAGCTGTGGAGCACGGTCTATCTGGCCATCAAGCCGCCTCCCGGCTTGATGCATCTCAGTCGGACGGGAGCGCGGACGCGGTAATGAAACGTTCTTCGGTGCTGTTGTGCGCGCTGCTGCTCGCGGCCGCGGCGGGTGTGCCGGCGTTGGCCCATACAGGCTTCAAACTCAGCGTGAGATTGAACGGACTGCCGAGCTATTTCCCCGGTGTGCTCGGTAATGGCTATCTGGCCACGCTCACCGCGCCGCGCGGCTCGGGCGCCACGCGGACCTACATGGTGGGCCTGATGGACCGCACGAAGGGAGACATCGCCCGTCCGGCATGCCTGCCGGGCTGGAATGCCATCGACTTCAACCCGGCGCCCGCCGCAGATCGGCGCGGATGGCTCAATCGCGCGGTGCTCGACTCGGCGCACTTCGCGGGCTATCGGCAGACCTTGGATCTGCATGATGCAACGCTGACGACCCGCTATCGTTATGTCGAGGGCGCGCGGACTACCGCGATCCGGATCGTCAGCTTCGTCAGCCAGCGGCAATCGCATCTGGCCGTCAGTCGCCTGACCTTCACGCCGCAGTACAGCGGCGAGGTGCGACTGTCATTTCCACTGTCGATCTGGAAGGAGCATACGCCCCGATTCGCGCTCGCGCGCCTGAGCGGTCCGCAAGTGCAGCGGGCGCTGGCGGATCACGGCCTGTCGCTCACGCCGCACCCGCCCGCGACCGCGGACCGCGCCGCGCTGTGGTACCCGGGGTATGTGGCGGTCGCGAGCACCGGTGGCAGCGCGCGCGAGCGTGCTGTGTGGCTCGAGGGCCGGGCCGCAAACAGCTTGGCTGTCGCCATGGCCGCGGTCATCGCCTTGCCGAAGAACGCACCGGGGCGCGTGGTCGTCGTGCGGCGCGGTGTCGCGCATCTGGCGCTCGAGGTCAGCCTGCGGGTTGAACGGGGCCGGACTTACTCGGTTACCAAGTATGTCGTGATGTCCCGCGCCGGTTGGGGCGGCACTGTCGCGACCTCGGACCTGCACGCCGCCTTCGAGGCGCGCGCCCAGGGATTCGCCCGGCTGCTGGCGCAGCAGCGCCAGGCGTGGCGCGCGCTGTGGCGGCCGGACATCGTGATTGACGGCGATGCGCGGGCGCAGCAAGTGGCGCACTCGGCGTTGTACTACCTGCTGGTGAGCACCACGCCCGATACGGGCTGGGCGGTCGGTCCCTGCGGCCTGACGACCTGTTACGCCGGGCACGTCTTCTGGGATAGCGATACCTGGGTATACCCGGCATTGCTGCTGCTGCACCCGCGCCGCGCCCGCTCGCTGCTGACGTTCCGCGAGCGGACGCTCGCACCGGCCGAGGCCCGGGCCCGTGCCAACGGCTACGCAGGCGCGATGTATCCGTGGGAGTCCGACCCCTACAATGGGACGGATCAGACGCCGTACTCGGCACACGTGCTCTCCATGAGCGAGATCCATGTGAACTCGGAAGTCGCCATCGCGCAGTGGCAATACTATCTGGCGACGCTCGATCGCCACTGGCTGCGGGTACACGGCTGGCCGGTGATCCGCGCCGTGGCGCGTTTCTGGACCCGCCGCGCCACGTGGAATGCGCGCCGGCATCGCTATGACATTCTGCACGTGAACTCGGTCGCGGAGTCCGCATCGGACATTCCCGATGACACCTACACCAATCTCGGGGCCGCCGAGGCGCTGCGCATCGCCGATCATGCGGCGCGTGTTCTCGGAGTGCGCCCCGATCCGCGCTGGCGCCGCATTGCGCGCGGTCTGTACATCCCGATGGCGCCCGGCGGTACGCATTATCTGCCGTTCGGCGCGGCCAAGCCGGGCGGCAAGGACTTCGGCGCAGGTCCGCTGCCGTTGTTGTTTCTACCGGCACTTGATGTGCGCATGCCGGCGGCGTTGCGCCGCGGCACCTATGACTACGCCGTCCGCTCGGCCTCCCCCGCGAGCATCGGTCGTTTCAGTATGGGGATCATGCCGTGGGTGTCGGGCGCGGTCGAGGCGGGCGAGGGCGGCGCGGCCGCGGGCAGGTGGCTGCAGTTGTTCATCACCGGGGGAACGCTGAAGCCGCCCTACAACGTCCGGACCGAGACGGCCGCCAACGAAGTGGGGCCGTTCCTGACCGGCACGGGCGGATATCTGCAAAGTCTGATCTTCGGGCTGACCGGGCTGCGGATCCGCACGGCCGGCCTCGTCGACGCCTATCCGCCGGTACTGCCGCCCGGCTGGCGTTCGCTCAGGCTGGAGAACGTCGCGTTCCGCGGCCGGCGCTTCGATGTCGTGCTCGAGCGCACAGCCGCCGGCGGGGTACGGCTGCGCAGAGTTCCCGCCAGCGCCGCGCCGCCGCATTGAGCGCGCGGCGAATCTCCTGACGCCGATTCCCACAGAGGTTCGCTATGCCCGATCCAGTTCGCACCCAGCGCGGCTCGCGCGCGCGGTGGCGGCACGCCGCCGTGCTCGTCGCCGGGCTGCCGCTCGCCGCCTGTTCTCACCCGGTCCAACAGAACGGTTCGGTCGTCGTGGCCGGCAAGGCGCGCTTCGAATTTCTGACGCCCTCGCTGGTGCGGCTCGAATACTCGCCCACCGGCCGGTTCGTGAATGCGCCTTCGGTGGTCGTGCAGAAGCGCGTCTGGCCCGCTGTAGAGGTGCACACACGCCGCAGCGGCGGCTGGCTGGTCGCCTCGAGCCATGATGTCACGGTACGTTATCGGTTGCACTCCGGCCGCTTCAAGCCCGGCACACTCGAGGTGGCTTGGCGCAACCGTGGCGGCGCGGTGCATACCTGGCATCCCGGACAACACAACGTCGGCGATCTCGGTGGCTTGACCGACTCGCTCGACAACGTGAGCCGGACGAATCTGGTGCCTGGACGGCGCGGTCTCGAGAGCCCCGTGCATGATCTCATCCCCGGCATCGATGTGTGGCTCGCACGCGCCGAGCCGGGGCTGCTCAGCCGTTCCGGCTACGGGCTCATCGATGACAGCGGCACACCCGTGTGGAACGCCGCTCACACCTGGATCTCACCACGCCGGCCGCGCAACGACCAGGACTGGTATCTGTTCGCGTACGGCGCGCACTATCGCCGCGCGCTGCGCGAGTATGCCGAGCTGTGCGGGCCCGTTCCGATGATCCCGCGCTATGTGCTCGGTCCGATGGTCACCGACATGAACTTCGAGTACTTCCCGGGGTCGGCGCAGGTCCACAGTCCGCTCTTCGCCCGCTACGGCGAACGGCACATAAAGCGGGAGCTGACCCGTTTGCGGCGGAATCACATTCCGGTCGACACGCTGGTGCTCGACTTCGGCTGGCACGACTACGGCTGGCAGGGCGGCTACGACTGGGATCCGCTCATTCCGCACCCGCATTCATTCATCCGCTGGCTGCACGCGCGCGGCTTCAAGCTCGCGCTCAACGATCATCCCGGATACGCCAACACGCACGAGAGCGATCTGTCCTACCACGACAGCCAGGCCGACGAGGTGCTGCATGATCTGGGGCGTCCGCCGCTGCCGCGGCCGACGTTCAATCTCGATCTGGGACGGCGCTGGCGCTTCAGTCCGGGTCCCTACGCGCCGGGGTCCGCGGGACACGGTGCGCGCTGGCGCCCGATCCGCGTGGGTCTGAGCTGGCAGGCGCAGGGAGCGCATGGGCGCAAGGACATCGGCTGGTATCGCGCCCGGGTCCGGTTGCCGGCGCGCCTGCCCGCGCATCTGTATTTGTATCTCGGCGGCGCGTCCGGTCCCTACCGCCTGTTCGTGAACGGCAAGCCGGTGCCGCACGATCACGTGCAGTGGCCGCAGCGCCGGACCTACGCCGACGTCTCCTCCGCGGTCGTTGCCGGGGCGGTCAATCGCTTCGTGCTGCGCGTCGAGTCCGGCCCCGAGGGCGGCGGCCTGTTGTATGCCCCGACCGTTCTGCGCAACGTTCCGCCGCCGCCGCCCATCCGGTTCAACCTGGCCAAGCGGCGTCAGGCCCGGATTTTCATGCACGATCTGCACGCCCCACTGATCCATGAGGGAGTCAACTTCTGGTGGATCGACGGCGGGAGCGGGGCGGCGCGCATGCCTGGCCTGAATCCCCAGCTGTGGACCAACGAGCTCTACTATGAAGCGCAGCAGCGCGAGACGGGCCGGCGCGCATTCATCCTGGCGCGTTACGGCGGCTGGGGGAGCGAGCGCTACCCGGGCTTCTTCACCGGCGATACGTACTCGCAGTGGCCGGTGCTCGCCTACGAAGTCGCCTTCTCGGCACGCGGGGGCAATGAGCTGATCGATTACATCAGCGACGACATCGGCGGTTTCCACGGCGGCAAGATCCCCTTCGCGCTGTATGCCCGCTGGATCGAATTCGGAGCGTTCAGTCCCATTCTGCGCATGCACAGCGCGCACGAGAATCCTCTGCAGGGGAATCTGCGCATGCCCTGGACGTACGGCGCGCGCGGTGTCTCCTTGATGCGCAAGTATTTCACGCTGCACACCGAGCTTATCCCGTATCTGTATACCTATGCGTGGTTGGCTCACCACCGCTCGCTCCCGATCATGCGGCCGCTGTACCTCGAGGGTGTTCCCGCCGCGCAGGCGTACCGGCATACCCACGAGTATTTTCTCGGCCACGACTTGCTGGTCGCGCCGGTTCTCGCCGCGAGCGGCACGCGCACCGTGTATCTGCCCCCGGGCCGGTGGATCGATTTCTTTACCGGCCGGCGCTACTCCGGTGGCCGGACGTTCACGGCCCGCTACCCCATCGATCAGGTGCCGGTCTTCGTGCGGTCCGGCTCGGTCATTCCGGAGCAGCAATCGAGCGCCTACTCCAACGCCAAGCCGCTTGACCCGCTGGTGTTGCAAGTCTACGGTTCGGGTGACGGACGGTTCGATTTGTATCAGGATGACGGCGTCTCGCTCGACTACCTCAAAGGCGACTATGCGATGACACCGATCGTCTACAGCACCCGTGACGGCCTGCACCGCCTGGTGATCGGCCCGACGCGCGGAACGTTTCGGGGTCAGCTGCGCTCACGTGCCTATGCGATCGACATCCACGCGGTCCGCCGGCCCGAGTCCCTCGCGGTCGACGGTCACGATGTCGCGACATCGAGCTGGGCGCGAGCAACCGGCACGGCGCGCGTGTTGCTGCCGGAGCACAGTATCGGCAGCCGGGTGACCCTTACGTGGCACTGAGTGCGCAGGCCGGTGCATGGGCGCGCGGTGGAGCCGCACGAGGAGGACGAGCGCGTATCCGCATCGCGATCAATGCGGTCGGGACAACGGCCGCCGATCCGGCGTAGACAGCTATGGCCGGGGCACGGCGTCGAACGCCACAGTCATGCGGGGCTGAGGGCTTTCGAACGGTACGGTACCGTGCCAGAGGTACGACGGAAACAGAACGAGCGTGCCGACGGCGGGGCGCGCGGTGTATTCGGAGTCGAGGGTCGGTGTCGTGATGATGCCGGGCGTGCCGAACCTGAGAACGCCCTCGTCGGTACTTCCATCGGCCATGATGTCAGGCAGCTGCAGATAAAACGCCGAGGAAATCCACCCGCGGGGGTGGACGTGACTCATGTGGAAGCCGCGATTGCGCAGCCGCACCGACCAGCTGCCGTTGAATCGCCAGCGGCCGCTGTTGCGCCGCCTGAGCGGGTCATCGCCAGGGCCGATATGCTCGAGATAGCGGTTGATGGGGGCGGCGAACGCCTGGAAGAGCGCGCGGATCGGCGCATCGGTGCTCAGGGTCAGGTCGCGGGTGGTCTCCGTGCCCTGTCGCAGCGACTGGAATAGGAGTGCGTGACCCTTCGGGTCATGCAGGCGGTTGAGACTTTCCGTGAGGTCCGTGAGGAAGCTCGGCAGGTCCGTCCAGGGCGCCGGCGGCTCGATCGGCAGCGGCAGGACGAGGTTCTCGTAGTCGCACAGCCGCGCATAGCGCGGATCGCCGAGCAAGCGCAGCGCGGTCGTCTCGAGCGCGATGAGATATTGATTGTCCGGCGCCTGCGCCAGCAATGTCTCGCAGTTCCGCAGCGCGCCAGCGGCATCCCCCACACCGAGCTGGGCCGCGGCGAGGAGATTGCGCGCGGGCGTGTTGTCGGGCAGCAGGCGCATCGCCCGCTCGGCGAGCGACAGGGCCTTGGCGGGAGCGAAATCGAGCGCCGCGAGCCCCGCGCGTAGCAGCAGTACCGGCGGCGCATGCGGCTGCTCGGCCCGACGCGCGAGGCATTCGTAGGCGGCCCGGGCGTCGCCCGCGCCCTGCAGGATGGCCGCCTTGGTGGCCCGAAGCGCGTCGTCGTCGGCGAACCTGAGCAACGCCTGATCGAGCGCTTCGGTGGACTGCGCGAGGTCGCCGGTGCGGACCCAGATGAGCTGGGAGAGGCTGGAGTGCGCTTCGGCGAGGCGCGGCTCGAGCCTCAGGCAGTCGCGAAGCGCCGTCTCGGCCGCTTCGTTGGCGCCTTCCGCCATCAGACTCTTGGCGTACGTCAGGCAGAGAGTCGCGCTTCTGGAGCCGCGCGCGAGGGCTCGGCGCGCGATCTGCCCGGCCTCGGTATGACGACCCACCGCGTTCAGCGCGACTGCGAGCGCCTGTGCGGCCGCAGGATCTTCGGGCGCCGCAGCGGCCAGATTTCCGTAGACGGAGATCGCCTCCGCCTGACGGCCGAGCGCGATGAGCGCATTGACGTGCTGTGTGGCGAGCTCCGGGTCCAGCCGGCCGCCCGCGCAGAAGGGAGCCGCCACCGCCAGTGCCCGCGCCGGGCGAGCCGTGTTGTTGTAGTGGCGGGCCAGGGCCAGGGCCGCACGCGGGTCGGCCTGGCTCCCCTCGATGGCGCACTGCAGCTCGGCTTCGGCTTCGACGCCCCGGCCGCTCGCGAGGAGCAGCTCCCCGAGCGTGGTGTGCGTCGGTGTCCACGTGGGGTCGACCGTGAGCGCGTGCCTGAGCAGATGCTCGGCCCCGGTGGGATCGCCGAGTGCGAGCTTGGTGCCGGCGAGAAGCCGCTGCGCCTCGGCGAACGAAGGGTTGGCTGCGACGATCGACTCGAGACGATCGTGGGCGGCACGAAACTCGCCTGTCTGAAGCTGCGCGCTGATGGCGCGCAGGGCTTCGAGGACGGAAGCCGGAACGGACACTGGAGATCAACCCCGGGGAACTGGATGACTTCGCGGCGATTGTCGCACGGCTTGCTCCGGCCGCGCACCGGGAGCGTCGAGCGCGCCTTCCCAAGCGCGGCACGCAGCCCCGAAACCGGCGCCGGCCGCCGGCCGCCGTGCGGTCATGATCGCGTCATTCGTGCCCGCTTTGGGCCGGCGCCGCGCCGGCCGCATGCCGGGACGAGCGGCTCGGCCCGGGGAAAGGATGTGCTCCGGCCTCCCTGCTCGGAGTCGAGTCGGCTCCCTGACGGCCGGCAACGGTGTCTGCGCCGCGCCGGTTGTCGCACGAGCAGAGCGACGTGTGCGTCTACCCCCGAGACGGGTGCCTTCGATGGCATATCGCGCGCCGCTTGAAACGCCTTCTGAACCAGGAATGAGCATCAACGGCGGAATCTCCCCTCACGTCGCCGTGAGGGGAGAGGCTCCGTGGCATTACCAATAGTACTTGGCCATGATGCTCACTTCACGGCCGACGATCGATCGGCCGAAACCGACGTTGTTCTGCACCGTGTTGCCGCCGAACCGCGCATTGCCCTCGGTCAATCCCATCTGATTGGTGAGATTCCTGCCGAGCAGGGTGAATTCCCAATGCGCTCCCACCACCGCATTGACTCCCGCGTCCAGGTCACTGTACGCGGGCAACGGCGTCAAGTTCGTGTAGCCCTGGTAGCGTAGGCCGATGTCCTGGTATGTCAATTGCTCGGTCAACGTGCCCCAGTTGAAAGACTGCGTGTCGCTCGGTGTCAGCCTGAACTGATACTTCGGCAGGCGCGCGAGCTGGTTGCCGTTGACTGAGCCGCAGACCGTCTGAAGGTTGATGTTCGTGTAGATGAAGCAGCCCTTGAAGTTCTTGTAGTAGGCGTGCTCCCAGTTGCCGTTGAACCCGATCCGGAAGGTTCTCAGGGCCTGGATATTGCTGTCCGCGAACGGGCTTATGCTGCCGACGAAATTCACTCCTACGGAAGTCGAGCCATAGACGGACGCCGGACCGATGGGCACGTTTTGGACATTCTTGGGCGTGTACGCGAGGCCATTGAAGGTCTTGTGATAAATCGATGTGCTCAAGTAGACCCAGCGATTCTCGACCTTGAAGCCGAACTCCTGGTTCTGCACGGTCTGCAGCGGGGATACGGCCGGGCAGCCGCCGTTGTTGCAGCGAACAGCATCGAAGTTATCGAAGAGCACGCCGTTATTGACGCGAACGTAAGCGCTCATGTGGTGGTTGAACTGATAGTTCGCGCCCACGGAAAATGTCGGCATGGTGTTGTTTTCATGACCGTGCGACCACGTGCCGTTCGGCAAATTAACCGCGTTGTCCCATAGATCGTATTGCGTTCCCATCTGAACCGGCGAGGAGTTGGTGGTCTGCTGGGACAGGTTGATGTGCTCTAGGCGGACGCCGGCCTGCAGCAGCCACTTATCGATCTTCCAGGAATCCGAAAGATAGCCGGCGATGTTCGTGGCGCTGCCCTTCTCGAGGATGTAGTAGCCGCCGTTGGCATTGACGATGCCCTGCGGGCTGCTCACTTGGTAGATGTTTCCGCCCGAGGCGGCCGACAGTATGATCGGCGCCGCGTTCGGGCGGTTGGTGATCAGCACGTTGGAGCTCAACGACCAGTTGTCGTTGGTGGTGTAGTAGGCGGCATACACGCCGGCGGTGAGGGTGTTGCCGTCGCCGAGGTTCTTGTCGACGCGGAATTCATCCTCCAGGTTCATGATCTTCTTCTGAACGTACCAGACCTGCTGGGTGACCACGCTCTGGGCCGGGTTTGCAACACTGCCGTTTGGCATGGTTGCCTGGACGTCGCCCGTCGTGAGTGGGCTGGGCAGGGTCAGGCCGGAAATGAAGGACGACAACGTCTGCGGGTTGCCGTTGTTGACCAGCGCGTGCGTCGGGACCTGGCCACCGTCGAATATGAAGTGGTTGTTGATGGTCCAGCCGCCGTGGAAGTGCTCGTGGAATTCCGAGCCGAGATAGTTCAGGTCGGCGCCGCGGCCATTGCTGATGTTGTCGTTTTCGAAGCAGTTGCAGGCCGGATCGGGAACCTGGAAATTCTCCAGCTGGTAGCTGTTGTACGTCGAGTTGAGCTGGTTGAATCCGGGATACGGAGCGACGTTGCCGTTGTGGACGACATAGGGAAAGTCCGCGACCCACTGATTGTGGTCGTGCAGGGTTCTGGCCCAGAACGTGACCGAGCCGTTGGAGAAGGTATGCTTCAAGGTGGCCGTCAGCTGCCCGCCGATGTTGGCGGGATACTGCGGGTTGCGCACGCCGTTGGACTTGCGGTAGAAGCCGCCGATGCTGTAGTACCAGCCGCGGGTCAGCTCGCCGCTATTGAACGCATCCACCCGCTCTCTTCCCTGGGAACCGTAGGTGAAGGCGACCGAGCCCTTCTGCCGCTTCGATCCGGTCCGCAGGATGAAGTTCGCCGTTGCGCCGGGCTGGCCGGGCCCGAAGATCACGCTGGGCCCGCCCTGGACGATCTCGACGCGCTTGACAGTGCTGTCCATGCGTATCAGCGAGCTGCTGTCCATGAAGGATAGATACGGGGCGCCGTAGAGCGGCATGCCGTCGATCATGGTGGTGAAGTACGGAGAATCGCCGCCGCCGTTGGGGAAACCGGCCACGTCGATATTGGCGCCCGTTTGTCCGCCGGATGCTTCCGGCCAGACGCCGGGCGACATTTTGTACAAGTCGGCCACGCTGGTCGGGTCGGCCATCTGAATCTGATGGCGGGACAACGCCACGATGTTGTAGCTCGCATCCAGCTGTGTCACCCGGGTCGCGGTGGCGGTCACCAGGACTTGCTGCAGAGGCTGCGAGGGCGGAGCGGCGATCGCGGCCGACCCTGTGGGTGCATTGGCGGCCGGCTTCTGGGCGTAGGCCGACGGGGAGGCGGCGAGGACGGCAACTCCCCCGAGGATGCCGGCAACCACCGCCGCTACGCTGTGTGGGGCCGTCATTTTGCGCGCGGCGCGCCTCGCCGTCGGATGCGATGCCGGGTGGGCGTCTTTCTCGTTCGGGTTCATGCAAGAGCCTCCTCTGGAGATTTGAAAAAATTAGATCTGGATCAAAAGTGCGGGTGTGCGCGCAGGGAAGCGGGCAGCTGGGGAATGCTTGCGCGCGGATCGGGCCGTAGACCGTTAGGCGTTGGGCCCCGAGCGGCAGACCGCCGGACATTGGGTCCCGGGCGGCGAGACGCCGGCGCGGCTTCCGGCTGAGGCGGACAGCCGTCGCTTCCGGATATCGAGTGGTCGACTTGAGATGCCGTTCTCGCCCCTGCTTCGGTGAAGCAGGGCGGCTCTGGAATTGAAATTGGCTATTGCAAGCACGGCAGATCCCCCCCCAAAACAAAGACCGCTGAAGCACCGGCGCCACCGTCAGTGCGGCGATGACATCGATATCAAGTGGTCCGGCGCGAATGATATCGATGTCATGGTTGCTATGCAAGCGCCCTGTGGCGCGTACCCTAGCGCGCGCTTACCGTGCAGACGGGCTTAAGCGTCAAATTGTTGTGGAAATGCAACGAAGCGCAGCCTGCGCTCGTCGATTGAACGTTATCAGGGGCTTAGGTTTTCCCGTATCGCCCCGCGCGCTAGAGCCCCGCGGGGCGCGCAGGCAAGGCGCGCCCCGGGTCAGGCGATGAGCGCCTGGGTATCCGCGCCGGGATCGCGCTGTGCGCGGCGCCGCTCCTGCTCGGTCAGGCAGCGCTTGCGGATGCGGATCGCTTGCGGGGTCACTTCGACCAGCTCGTCGTCGGCGATGAACTCGACGGCGTATTCGAGCGACAGCTCGATCGGCGGGGTGAGCAGAATGGCGTCATCCTTGCCGGCCGCCCGGATGTTGGTGAGTTTCTTCGTCTTGATGGGATTGACGACCAGATCGTTGTCGCGGCTGTGGATGCCGATGATCATCCCCTCGTAGAGCTTCTCGCCCGGGGACACGAACAGCCGTCCGCGCTCCTGCAGGTTGAACAGCGCGTAGGCGACCGCTTCACCTTGCTCGTTGCTGACCAACACGCCGTTGCGCCGGTCCGGGATCTCGCCCTTGACGGGCGCGAAGCCGTCGAAAATGTGGCTCATCAGGCCGGTGCCACGCGTGAGCGTCATGAATTCGCCCTGGAATCCGATCAGGCCGCGGGCCGGCACGCGGTACTCGAGCCGCGCGCGCCCGTTGCCGTCGAGCGCCATGTCGGTCAGCTCGGCGCGGCGGCGGCCAAGGGCCTCCATGACCGCGCCCTGGTTGGTGTCCTCGACATCCACCGTCAGCGCCTCGAACGGCTCGTGGACCGAGCCGTCGACCAGGCGCGTCAGCACCTGTGGCCGAGACACCGCGAGCTCGTGGCCCTCGCGGCGCATGTTCTCGATGAGGATGGTCAAGTGCAGCTCGCCGCGCCCGCAGACCCGGAATACGTCCGGCGAGTCGGTATCTTCCACCCGCAGGGCCACGTTGCTCTGTAACTCCCGTTGCAGCCGCTCGCGCAGCTGGCGGCTGGTGACGAACTTGCCTTCCCGTCCCGCGAACGGCGAGGTGTTGACCTGAAAGTTCATGGCGAGCGTGGGCTCGTCGACGTGGATCGGCGGCAGTCCGTCGGCGGTCTCCGGGTCGCACACCGTCAGGCCGATATTCACCGCTTCGATACCGGTGACCGCCACGATGTCGCCCGCGCGAGCCTCCTCGACGGAATGGCGCTGCAGGCCGGTGAAGGTGAGCACTTGGGCGATGCGCGCCGCGCCGCGTTCTTGCGCGCCGTAGCGCAGCGCGACGTTCTGGCCCGGACGGATCACGCCGCGGCGGATGCGGCCGATGCCAATGCGGCCGACGTAGCTGTTGTAATCGAGCGTGGAGATCTGCAGCTGCAGCGGCAGCGCCTCGTCGGCCGCGGGCGCCGGCACGTGCGCCAGGATCGCGGCGAACAGTGCGCTCATGTCCTCGCCGGGAGCAGCGTGGTCGGTGCCCGCGCGTCCCTGCAGCGCCGAGGCGTAGATCACCGGGAAGTCGAGCTGCTCATCGCTCGCGCCGAGCTTGTCGAACAGTTCGAAGGTCTGGTCGACCACCCAGTCGGGGCGGGCGCCCGGCCGGTCGATCTTGTTCACCACCACGATCGCTTTCAGGCCGAGCGAGAGCGCCTTGCGCGTGACGAAGCGGGTCTGGGGCATCGGACCGTCGACCGCGTCGACCACGAGCAGCACTCCGTCGACCATCGACAGGACACGCTCGACCTCGCCGCCGAAATCAGCGTGCCCGGGCGTGTCGACGATGTTGATGCGCGTGCCGCGGTACTCGATGGCGCAGTTTTTGGCCAGGATGGTGATGCCGCGCTCGCGCTCCAAGTCGTTCGAGTCCATGATGCGCTCGGCGAGCTTCTCGTGGGCGGCGAACGTGCCGGATTGCTTGAGCAGGCAATCCACGAGGGTGGTCTTGCCGTGATCGACGTGCGCTATGATGGCGATGTTGCGGATGGGCTGGCTCATCTGGAAAGGGCCGTATGGACGGCCGGCTGACAAAGACCTCGGATAATAGCACGGCGGCGGAACCGGCTTACCGGCATTTCGCCACGGTCCCGGACGCACTATCATCCCGCCGCGCCCAAGCTTGCCGGGTATCCCAGGGGATTTGATGCGCGCTGCGTCCTCGACCGACCATGCCTGTGACGCGCTGATCATCGGCGCGGGACACAACGGCCTGGTGTGCGCGGCGTATCTGGCCGCTGCGGGCCTGCGAGTCACCGTCCTGGAGCGGCGCGCAGTCGCCGGAGGCGCGGCCGTGACCGAAGAATTCCATCCGGGGTTCCGCAACTCGGTGGCGGCGTACACGGTCTCGCTGCTGAATCCCCGGGTGATCGCCGACCTCCAGCTGACCCGCTACGGCTTGCGCATTCTCGAGCGGCGCCTGGCGAATTTTCTGCCGACCGGGGACGGCCGATACCTCATGGTCGGCTCAGGCCGCACGGCCAATGAAGTGGCGCGCTTTTCGGTGCGCGATGCGGCGCGGCTGGAGTCCTATTCGCGGCGCCTCGAGGCGATCGCCGACGTGCTGCGCGAGCTGGTATTGCATGCGCCGCCGAACGTGCGCCAGGGCAGCTGGCGTGAGGCGCTGCCGGAACTGCTGAGCGCGGCCCGCCTCGGCGGGCGGCTGCGCCGCCTCGACATGTCCTTGCGACGCGAGCTGCTGGCGCTGTTCGCCGGCTCGGCCGGGGACTATCTCGACGGTTGGTTCGAGAGTGATCCGATCAAGGCGGTCTACGGCTTCGATGGTGTCGTCGGCAACTACGCCAGTCCTTACTCCCCGGGCACGGCCTACGTGCTGCTCCACCATGCGTTCGGCGAGGTGAACGGCCACAAGGGCGCATGGGGGCACGCCGTCGGGGGCATGGGCGCGATCACCCAGGCTATGGCCCGTTGCTGCGCCGCGCGGGGTGTCGAGCTGCGCCTGCGCAGCCCGGTGTGCGAGGTGCTGGTGGAGGGCGGCCGGGCGGTCGGGGCGCGTACCGAAACCGGCGAGACGGTACGCGCAACCGCGGTGATCGCCAACGTCAATCCGAAGCTGCTCTACCTGAAGCTGCTCGACTCCGCGATCCTGCCGACCGACTTCCGCGAGCGAATCGAGCGTTGGCGCTGCGGCTCGGGTACGTTCCGCATGAACGTGGCGCTGTCCGAGTTGCCGCAGTTCAGCTGCCTGCCGGGGCGCTCGCCGGGAGATCACCATACGGCGGGGATCATTCTGGCCCCGACGCTCGCCTACATGGAGCAGGCGTACTTCGATGCGCGCGCACAAGGCTGGTCGCGCCGGCCGATCATCGAGCTGGTGATTCCCTCGACGCTCGATGACACGCTGGCGCCGCCGGGCGCACACGTGGCCAGCCTGTTTTGCCAGCACGTTGCGCCGCGCCTGCCCGACGGGCAATCATGGGACGCGCGCCGCGAGGCAGTGGCGGATCTGATGATCGACACGGTCAGTGCGTATGCGCCGAATTTCAAGCGTGCGGTGCTCGGCCGGCAGATCCTCAGCCCGCTCGATCTGGAGCGCACCTTCGGGCTCATCGGGGGCGACATCTTCCACGGCGCGCTCAGCCTCGATCAGATGTTCTCGGCCCGGCCGATGTTGGGCCACGCGCGCTACCGAGGCCCGCTGCCGGGTCTGTACATGTGCGGCTCGGGCACGCACCCGGGCGGCGGCGTCACGGGAGCGCCGGGACACAATGCCGCGCGCGAGATTCTCGCCGACCTCAGGGGCCGGCGATCGGTCGCCCGCGCCTTCGCACCGCGTCGCTAGTGTCGGGCGCCGTCGGTGGCCCGAGGGGGCGGCGGCGCCCGCCGCGCCGTGGTACGCGGCTGCCCGACCGACTTCCTATTTCTTGCGCAGATCACGCTGCATGCGCCGGTCGTCGATCGGCTGGATCGTGTCGATCATGCAGTGAAACCCGCGGGCGTCGACGAAATCGAAATGCGCCTGGACCACGCCGGCATGGCTCGTCACCGCGATGCCGTTGGCGAACAGAAGATTGGTGCAGGGCTTGTACACCGTGATCAAATAAACCGTATTGATGTTCGTCCAGAACGCGAGTTTGTGCGGCGCCAGGGCCGTCCATCGATGATAGTGGGTCAGCCTGGTGAATTGGCTGATCGGCTTGCCCGCGTAGGCCTCATAGCGCTCGAGCCGCACGGCCTGCCGCTTCGTGATGGGGATCGTCTGTGAGCAGGACGCAAGCAGCACCGCCGCCGCGACCGCGCTCGTTACGACCCCCCGGCTGATCGCATGACTCATGGCTCGCGCTCCTTTCGATCATTCTCCCTGTGCAGAGCATAGCGCACGGCCATGTTGTCGGTTGACGGCGACGTCTGCTGGTGTCGCTGACGATGCCGCTTATTCCGGTGTGAACACGACCATTCCCAGCGGCGGGAGCCGCAGCGTCAACGAGAATGGCCGGCCATGCGAGGCAAACTCAACCGCGTCGCTTGCGCCCATGTTGCCGACGCCGCTCCCGTCGTACAGGGATGCGTCGCTGTTGAGGCGCTCGATCCATCGGCCGCCGAACGGCACGCCCGCTCGGTAATGCTCGCGCGGCACGGGAGTGAAATTACAGACGACCAACGCCACGTCGCGTGGTCCTTGCCCGCGGCGCAAGAATACGATGACACTGTCATCGGCATTGTCGCAATCGACCCACTCGAAGCCTTCGGAGCTGAAGTCGCGCGCATGGAGGGCCGGAGTCGTGCGATACAGCCGGTTGAGGTCGCGAACCCAGCGTTGCAGACCGGCGTGGGGCGCGTACTGCAGCAGATGCCACTCGAGGCTTTCCTCGTGCCGCCACTCGCTCCACTGGCCGAACTCCCCGCCCATGAACAGCAGTTTCTTGCCCGGGTGGGTCCACTGGTACCCGTACAGCAGGCGCAGATTGGCGAAGCGCTGCCAGGTGTCGCCCGTCATCTTGCCGATCAGCGAGCCTTTGCCGTGCACCACCTCGTCGTGCGAGAGTGCCAGAACGAAGTTCTCGTTGAATGCGTACCACAGGCTGAAAGTGATCTGGTTGTGGTGGAACTTGCGGTACACCGGATCGGTCGCGAAGTACTTCAGCGTGTCGTGCATCCAGCCCATGTCCCACTTCATCCCGAAACCGAGCCCGCCGAGATAGGTCGGCCGCGAGACCATGGGCCAGGCGGTGGACTCCTCGGCAATGGTGTGTGTGCGCGGGTGATCGCGGTAAACGGCGAGATTCAGCTGCTTCACGAACTCGACGGCTTCGAGGTTCTCGTTGCCGCCGAAGCGGTTGGGGATCCACTCGTCCGCGCGCCGACCGTAATCGAGATAAAGCATGGAGGCGACCGCGTCGACCCGCAGCGCATCGACGTGATAGGTTTCGAGCCAGAACAGTGCGCTGCTCTGGAGGAAATTGCGCACTTCGGAGCGGCCGTAGTTGAAGATCGAGCTCTTCCAGTCGGGATGGTGTCCCTGACGCGGGTCGGCATGCTCGTACAGGTGCGTGCCGTCGAAAAATGCGAGTCCGTGCTGATCGGCAGGGAAGTGTGAGGGTACCCAGTCGAGGATGACGCCGATGCCGCGCTGGTGCAGGTGATCGACGAAGTACATGAAATCCTGCGGCGTGCCGTAGCGCGAGGTCGGCGCGAAGTACCCGGTGACCTGGTAGCCCCAGGAGCCGTAGAAGGGGTGCTCCATCACCGGCATCAGCTCCACGTGGGTGAAACCCAACTCCAGCACGTGATCGGCCAATGCATGCGCGAGCTCGCGGTAACTCAGCGGCCGGTTGTCCTCCTCGGGGACGCGCCGGAACGAGCCCGGGTGCATCTCGTAGATCGACCAGGGCGCATCCAGGGCGTTGGCTTGCGCTCGAGTCCCGAGCCATTGGGCGTCGCCCCATTCGTAGGCCAGATCCCAGACCACCGAGGCGGTCCGCGGCGGGATCTCGCAGCGAAAGGCGAAGGGATCGCTTTTCGCGACCGTGTAGCCCGCATGGCGGGAGATTATGTGATACTTATAGAGTGCGCCGCGCCCGACGTCCGCGACGAATCCTTCCCAAATTCCCGATGAGTCGGCGCGGGGCGTGAGCCGGTGCGCCTCCGGGTTCCAGTCGTTGAAGTCGCCGATCACGGCGACCGAGGCGGCATTGGGGGCCCAGACCGCGAAATGGGTGCCCGCCGGGCGCGAGCCGTCGACCGGCAGGATGTGCGCACCGAGCTTCTCATAGGCGCGCCCATGGGTGCCTTCGCGGAACAGGTAGATGTCGTGTTCGGTCAGCAGCACCCCGGGAGTGTAGCAACTGTCTGATGCCGATGCCCGTCGTCATAGGCCACCGCGGCGCCAGCGGCGAGCTGCCCGAGCACACGCTGGCGGCGTATTCCCTCGCCCTGCGCCAGGGGGCTGATGCGCTCGAGACGGACCTGGTGATGACCCGCGACGGGGCTCTGGTGCTGCGCCACGAGAACGAGCTCGGTGCGACCACCGATGTGGCGCAGCATGCGGGCTTCGCATCGCGCCGGGTCACCAAATCCATCGACGGGCGGCCGGTGACGGGCTGGTTCAGCGAGGATTTCACGCTGGAGGAGTTGAAGACCCTGCGCGCGCGCGAGCGCATTCCCGAGCTGCGCCCGCGGAACCGCCGGCTCGACGGTCGGTTCGAGGTCGTCACGCTGCGCGAGCTGCTGCAGTTGCGCCGCCATGCCGAGCGCGAGCGGCACAGCCGGGCCGCGGCGCTCGGGCTTGCGCCCCCGCCGCCCATCGGACTCTATTTGGAGCTGAAGCATCCAACCCATTTCGCCGCCTGCGGCCTTTCCATGATCGAAGCGCTGCTCGGGGTGCTCGAGGCCGAGTTCGGCCCCGGGCTCGAGGCGGGGCTGCTCATCGAGTGTTTCGAGACTGGAATTCTGCGGGCACTGGCGGCGCGGACGCGTATCCCGCTGGTGCAGCTGATCGAGGCCGAGGGTGCGCCATACGATTGGGTTGCGCGCGGCGAGCCGGGCGTCTTCGCCGATCTCACCACGTCCGCCGGTCTGGCTCATATCGCCGCCTATGCCACGTGCATCGGTCCGGAGAAGTCTCTGGTGATCGGGCGGGACGAGCGCGATGCGCTCGGCGAGCCCACGGCGCTCGTGCCTGACAGTCATGCTCAGGGTCTGCGGGTGATTCCGTGGACGTTTCGCGCGGAGAACGCGTTTCTTCCGGCCGAGGCGCGCAGCGGCGCGGTGGCGGCCGATCACGGTGATCTGGTGCGGGAGCTGCTGCGATTTCTCGCCGCCGGCATCGATGGATTCTTTACCGATCATCCTGCGATCGGTGTGCAAGCCCGCGACGCGTTCGCATCAGCGGCGAACCACACTCCGCCGCCGTAACGCTCGAGCTTGTTTTCGAACAGGCGGCCGGGCTCATCACGCCTCTTCCCGGTGAGGGCCGACCGATTGCCTTATACTGTCCGGATGTGGGAGAACCAGGCCCATGACCGAAATCGCTGACACTTTCGATTCTGCATTCACCAAGGCCGTCGATCTGGGCAACAAGATCGCGGACAAGGATCGGGACGCCGATCTGTGGGATATTGCCGATGGACTGCTCGCCGGGGCGCTGCAGTATTGGCTGTATTCCCGTCAGCCCTGTGGAGATCCGCGCTGCCAGGACTGCCTGCCGATCAGTACGGCCGAGGGGCGCATGGCGGAGCTGAAACGGCTGATCGAGCAATTGGCCGCCGAGAGCGAGTACTTCCATACTCCGACGGATTCGAACGCCGGCCGCGCATAGCAGCCGTGCCCCCGCTCCGGACCGGGTTAAGATCGTGCTTTTGACTCTATCCTGATCTACGGGAGCCCGATGCGCATGCAGCCTGCGACGCCGATCGAGACCGAAGTACTGATCATAGGAGCGGGACCGTGTGGTCTGTTCCAGGTCTTCGAGCTCGGTCTGCTCGGCATCGGCGCGCACGTGGTGGACTCTTTGGCTCATCCCGGCGGCCAGTGCGCGGAGCTCTATCCCGACAAGCCGATCTATGACATTCCGGCGCTGCCGGTATGCGGGGCGCAGGAGCTCGTCGATCGGCTCATGCAGCAGATCAAGCCGTTCAATCCGTGGTTCCATCTGGGCCAGGAAGTCAGCGGATTTTCCCGGCGGGAAGACGGCCGATTCGATGTGCGCACCACCGCCGGAACGTACTTCAACGCCGGCGCGGTGGTGATCGCCGCGGGTGTCGGCTCGTTTCAGCCGCGCCGGATCGGACTCGAGGGCGCGGAAGCGTTCGAGGGGACGGCCATTCAGTATCGGATCAAGACGGCCGCCGCGCTCGAGGGCAAGCGCATCGTGATTTTCGGCGGCGGTGATTCCGCCCTCGACTGGACGCTCGAGCTGGCCGGGAAGGCCGCGAGCCTGACTCTGGTGCACCGGCGCGCGGAATTCCGCGCCGCGCCGGCCTCGGTGGCGAAGATGCGCGCGTTGGCGAGCGCCGGCAAGGTGCGCTATTACGAAGCGCTGCCTCACTCGCTGCGCGTCACGGAGGGTCGTCTGACCGGGGTATGCGTGAAGCGGCCCGATGGGGCGATCGAGACACTCGAAGCCGAGCGGTTGCTGGTGTTCTTCGGGCTGCATCCGAAGCTCGGGCCGATCGCCGAATGGGGCATTGAGCTCGAGAAGCGCGCCCTGCGGGTCGATACCGAAAAATTCCAGACCAGCGTCCCGGGGGTGTTCGCCGTGGGCGACATCAATGCCTATCCGGGCAAGAAGAAGTTGATCCTGTCAGGATTTCACGAGGCCGCGCTGGCCGCGTACGGCATCCAGCACCACTTGAATCCGCAGAAGCGCCAGTTTCTTCAGTACACGACCACCAGCCCGATCATGCATCAGCGGCTGGGCGTCGCGGACTGAGGGGCGCGGCGCAGCCGAGGCACACCAATGGATCCGCGACTGGCCGATCTGATCCGACTCCTCGATCTCGAGCGCCTGGAGGTCGACCTGTTCCGGGGCGAGAGCCGCGACATCGGCAGTCCGCAGGTCTTCGGTGGCCAGGTGCTCGGTCAGGCGCTCACCGCCGCCGCGGCCACGGTCCAGGGGCGCATCGTGCACTCCTTACATGCGTACTTTCTGCGCCGCGGGGACTTCAACGCGCCGATCGTGTATCAGGTCGACCGCAGTCTCGATGGGCATTCCTTCAGCAATCGGCGCGTGGTTGCCATCCAGCACGGCGCGTCGATCTTCAACATGGCCGCATCGTTCCAGGTCCTCGAGGAGGGGTTCGAGCATCAGATTGAGATGCCGGCCGTACCGCCACCGGAATCACTTGCGGATGCCAGCCAACCGCCGCCGCAACTGCTCGAGCGGTTGCCGCCGGGCGTGCGGAGTTTTCTCGAGCGGCCGCGGCCGTTCGAGTTCCGTCTGGTGCAACCGATGGACTTTCTCACCCCGAGACGCGCCCCGCCGGCGCGTCAGGTGTGGTTCCGGGCGGTGGACAAGCTGCCGGACGACGAGGGTCTGCATCGGCGGCTGATGTCCTATCTGTCGGACTACTTCCTGCTCGATACCGCGACGCTGCCGCATGGCCTGCCGTCCTTCAGCGGCGCGCTCGTCATGGCGAGCATCGATCACGCCATGTGGTTTCATCGTCCGCTGCGCGTCGATGACTGGTTGCTCTACGCGGTGGAGAGCCCGAGCGCATCGGGCGCGCGCGGTTTCGCCCGTGCCGGGGTCTATGCCCGGGACGGGCGGCTGGTGGCGAGCACCGCCCAGGAAGGGCTGGTGCGCGTGCGCAAGCCAGCCCCATAACGCCGGATTGCCGGTGCGCCGGGTGCACCGCGCCAGCGGCCTGGATGGGAGCCGCGGCGCGCTCCCTCTGGAGGCAGGGGCGCCCGATGGTGCGCCAGGTTGATGGGGAGAGTGGCGGACCGCCGGTTCAGATGCGTGCAACGCAGGCGCCGTGACCGGCGGGGGATCCCGCCTTGAGCGCACGCACCGCCAGAAGGCCCGCGAAGGTCACGGCGTTGAGCGCCAGGACCTGTAGCAGGATGACCGGCGTATAGGCCTGCAGACTGGCGCCCACCGCCACGGTCACGGCGATCAGGACGCCCTCGTAGAGGCACAGTGCGGCGGCAAAGACCATCACGCTGCGGATCGCGCCGCTCGTGCGATCCGCGACGGTGCCAGCGGCGCCCGTGGCGGCCAACAGGGCGCCGCCCACTGCCGCGCCCCACCCGAACGCCGAGGGTACGGCGGGGAAGTGCAGCGCCGTGAAGCCGATCGCCTCGATGGCGAGCCAGACGATTCCCACGGACAGCAGCGCGGCACGGCGGCTCTGGCGCAAAGCGCAGATTGCCGCGAAGGCAACCAACGGCACGGCGCACTTGAGGACAGTGCTGAACAGCACGGCTGTCCCGATGAAAATCGCGAGCCAGACGAGCTGTGTCGGCCAGGAGAGAAGCGCTGATCGGCGTGTCTGCATGATGCCTCGATTGTCAATTTCGTCGGCCGGGCGGCCTTGGCCAGCGGCGGCAGGATACGGTTATTGTACCCTTCACAGCCGCAGGCACCAGCGCTTGCCGTGCCTCCACCCCGGCGCGTTCTTACGGGCCTGCGCGCAGCCGCGTCCGGCGCTCGATCCAGCTCTCATCGGCGAGATTCGCCGCCGACACGGTGGACAGGACCAGCGCCAGCAGAATCGTGGTGTGCGCAAGATCGGTGCGCAACTCGAACCACGCCACCCCGAGATTGAAGGCTGTGAGCAGCGCCGCGTTCAGGCGGATCGAGAAGAACGTGCCGCGCCGGCCGCTGCCGGTCGGGAACAGCAGGCCGAACGGCGTACCGGGGCGCCGTGACAGCCGCAGGAAGAGACTGATGGCGCCCACACCAAGCAATATCGGCGCGGCCGCATGGGCGGCCGCCCTGGCGCCCGCGTGCAGAGCATAGCAATAGAACGGCAACGGCCAGCTGGCCAGCGCCGCGAGGACCAGCACGCCCTGCTGGGCACGGAAAGCCGCGGATCGATTCATCGCAATACCTTGCCCGGGTTCAGGATGCCGTTGGGATCGAAGGCGCGCTTGATGGTGCGCATCAGATCCAGCTCGACCGGCGGCGCGTAGCGCTCGAGTTCGCCGACCTTCAGCCGGCCGATGCCGTGCTCGGCGCTGAAGCTGCCGCCGAACTCGCGCACCACCATGTCGTGGATGACGCGTTTGATCGCCTCGCCGCGCGCCAGGAACGTCGCGCGGTCCGCGCCCGGCGCCTGATTCAAATTGAAATGCAGGTTGCCGTCGCCGACGTGGCCGTAGGCGATCAGCCGGC
Source organism: Steroidobacteraceae bacterium (assembly GCA_027456605.1). Lineage (GTDB taxonomy): Bacteria > Pseudomonadota > Gammaproteobacteria > Steroidobacterales > Steroidobacteraceae > 13-2-20CM-66-19. Next base: position 45,905 of record DAIDUQ010000011.1, read on the forward strand.
CGTCGGGAACGTTGGCGCGCACCCACTCGCCGGCGCGCTCGATGAATTGCGCGATTGCCGCGACCGGTACGGCCACATCGTGCTTCAGGCTGGCGCCATCGCGCCGTTGCGCCTCGGGGATGCTCTCGCGCAGCTTCCAGAATCCCGCGCGCTCGCCCTCGTTGCGGGCCAGCGCCGCATCCGCCACCAGCCCCGCGCCGAGCGCCGGCTCGAGAGCCTCTGTCAGGAGAGTATCGAGCCGGTCGGCGGGGCGCGGCGAGTCGAGTTCGCACAGCACGTACCAGGCGTGCGGCGCATCGAGCGGGTCGCGTACCCCGGGTATGTGCCGGGTGGTCAGTTCCACGGCAAGGCGCGGAATGAGCTCGAACGCACTTACCCGCTCGCCGCTTGCCTCGCGCAGCCGAGCCAGCAGTTGTACCGCCGCGCGCGGATCGGGGATGGCCGCGAACGCCGTCGCCGCGGCGCTCATGCGCGGATAGAGCTTCTGGCTGGCGGCGGTGATGATGCCGAGCGTGCCTTCGGCGCCGAGAAACAGCGACTTGATGTCGTAGCCGGTGTTGTCCTTGCGCAGGGTGCTCAGCGTGTTGAGCAACCGGCCATCGGCGAGCGCGACCTCGAGTCCGAGCACCAGATCGCGCATCATGCCGTAGCGCAGTACATGCAAGCCGCCGGCATTGGTCGAGAGATTGCCGCCGATCTGACACGTTCCCTCGGATCCGAGGCTGAGCGGGAAGAAGCGATCGGCCTGCTCGGCGGCCCGCTGCACGTCCGCAAGCACGCAGCCGGCTTCGGCGACCAGCGAGTAGTTCAGCGCGTCGACTGCGCGGATGCGATTCAGGCGCCGCAGCGATACGAGCAGCTGCGCGCCACTGTCATCCGGGGTGGCGCCGCCGCAATAGCCGGTGTTGCCGCCCTGCGGCACGACCGCAACTCCCATTTCGTTGCACAGCGCGAGCACCGCCGCCACGCGCGCTGCGGTGTCGGGCAGGGCGACCGCAACCGCCTTGCCCCGATACAGTTCCCGTTGGTCGGTGAGCAAGGGCGCGGTGTCGGATTCGGCGGTCAGCACCCCGCCGGCACCGAGCAGGTGCTCCAGTCGAGCGAGCAATGCGGGTTGCGGCGCGGCTCTCACCGGCACGCGCCCCTCTGGGCAAATGAACTCATTGTGACCGGACTATGCCTCAGAGCATGAGCGGGGTGAAAGCGCGGCCCGCTCAACGCAGGGCCACACCGAGCGCGTGACCCAGCGCATACGTCACCGTGGCGGCGGCGGTGCCGATCAGCACCATGCGCAGCCCCCCGCGTATCGCATGACGGCCCGTGAACAGGCTGATCGCAAGGCCCACACCGAACAGGGTGGCGGCCGTGAGCGCGGCGGCGGCCAACACGGCCGACCCGCCCGCCCAACCGAATACGAAGGGCACCAGCGGCACGGCAGCGCCGACGGCGAAGGAAAGGAAGGACGCCGCTGCGGCACTCACGGGTGAGCCGAGGGTATCGGGACTTATGCCGAGCTCCTCGCGGGCCAGCACATCGAGTGCATCGTCGGGCCGGGCGATCAGCCGCCCGCAAACCTCGCGCGCCTGCTCCAGGGGCATGCCGCGCGCCGCATAAATCAAGGCCAGCTCTTCGGCTTCCTCGTCCGGATATTCGGCAATTTCCGCTTTCTCGAGCGCGATCTGGTGCTCGTACATCTCGCGCTGGGACCGGACCGAAACGTACTCCCCGGCCGCCATCGACAGCGCTCCCGCCAGCAATCCCGCCGCGCCGGTGATCAATACGATGCCCGATGCGGCGCTGGCACCCGAGACACCCATCACCAGGCTGGCATTCGCGAGCAGCCCGTCGCTGATGCCGAACACGGTGGCACGGAGGTTGCCGCCCAAGCCGCGGCGATGGCGCGCGCCGACGTCCGCTACCGTTGTCGGCATGGCGTGACCCCCGACGGCCGGGCCGCTGTACACCGACAGTCCCCGCAGCTTCATTGCCGCCAGCACCGATCGCAGGGCGCGCGGGCCGAACCGGCCGAGCAGCCGCGCGACGATCCGGTCGCGCAGGGAAGGGTGAAATATGTGCGACTCGGGCAGCGCCTCGCCGTCGCGGGTCGCGGCGGCCTCCCACCGGCGGGCCTGATCTTCGGCGGCACTGGCCAGCTGCTCGAATAGCTGCCGCTTGTGCGCGTCGGGCTCAGCGGCCGCAACCCGCCGGTACAGCCATGCGGATTCCTTCTCGTGCAGCCAGCTTTCACTGTGGCGCCCTGGGCTCACGGGCGCGCTCCCCGGGCCCGATACCGGGCGGGTCCTCGCACCCGGGCATCGGCGGCATGCGGTGCCGTGGGGTGCAGGGTGATCATGTGCTGAACGCTAGGCGCGCCGGCTCGGATCAGTAGTCCGATTGCACCTCGTCCTCGTCATCCCAGTCCTCATCATCCTCATCATCCTCGTCATCCTCGTCCTCGTCGTCTTCATCCTCATCCTCATCCCAGTCCTCCTCGTCTTCTTCCTCCTCGTCCTGGTCCTCGGCCCAGCCCTCGGGCTCCTCGGTCTGCTCGAGATCCATCTCGTGCCAGGTCTCGATATCCATCTGCTCGATCTCGCCATCGAGATGCTCGATCTCGACCATCTCGGTGTCCTCGTCTACTTTGAGCACGCGGAATGATTCCTCATCTTCAAGGTTCTCGTACCACTGGCCGGGAACCGGTTCGTAATCTCTGCTCACCGATGGGAT
>DAIDUQ010000012.1:0-3250 GCA_027456605.1 Steroidobacteraceae bacterium
CCTGTCCTCGCCGGCGCAGCGCAAGCACGTGTTCCACCTGATCGCCGATTACTTCGAGCGCCACGTGGCGGGGCGCGGGACGTGCAAGGACGCGGCGGGCGGGCGGTAGCGCCCGGACAGCTGCGCTGTGCGCAAGCAGCACGGACGGCGTGGGCGAGCCGCGTCGTCACGATCATGGGGGCCGGCGAGCACTGACGGTGCAGGCCGGCTCTGCTGGCAGCGACGTATCCAGTTGGATACACTGCAGCCATGAACCGATTCGAGGCCACCGCAGCCTTCAGCCAGTGGCTCGCCGGGCTGAAGGACTGGAAGGCGAAGGCACGCATCCTGCAGCGCATCGAATCGGCCGAGCTGGGCAACTTCGGCGATTGCGCGCCCGTGGGCGAAGGCGTCTCGGAGATGCGGATCCACGTCGGCGCCGGTTACCGCGTGTACTACACGCGCATCGGCGCCACGGTGTATCTGCTGCTGGCCGGCGGTGACAAGTCCAGCCAGGCCCGCGACATCCGGCGTGCACTGACTATGGTGCGAGCCTTGAAGGAGTGAAGAACATGCGCACACTGCAAGCCAATCCGAAAGCCCTCGCCAAGCTGGGCGTCCGACCTTTCGATGCCGCCGACTATCTCGAGGACGATGCCACGCTGGCCGAGTATCTGACCGCCGCGCTCGAGGATCCCGATCCCGAGGCGTTGCTGACAGCGATCCGGACGGCGGCACGGGCGCGCGGCATGGCGGACCTGGCGCGCACGGCCGGGCTGGGGCGGGAAAGCCTGTACAAGGCGCTGGCGCCGGGCGCCAAGCCCCGCTACGACACGATGCTGCGGCTCCTGCGCGCACTGGGCGTGACGTTGCGCGTGAGCGCCTGATGGGTCCGGTTCGGCCGGTCTCCGACAAGTCGGAGCTCATGTGCGATGAACACCGGGCACACACCTACCGCGTGACCTGGTCGGCCGAGGATGGCGAGCCCGTCGGCCTGTGTGCCGAGTTTCCCTGAGAGCAGGCCGCCGTCCTGCATGCACAGGTACAGGAACGTGTGCTCCTCCAGGCCGAGCACGCAGCGCACACCGAACCGCGCGGTCATGTCGCGTTTGAGCACCTTGTCGATGATGTCCTCGCGCAGCAGGCGCTGGGTCTGGGTGATGCTGTCGATCTGCGTGGTTTACGGAAAGCCGCCGCGCACCGAGTATTCGTGGAAATGGCCCGCGTCCTAGACCTCGCGCGCATGTAGCATCCGCAGCTTGGCGCCGAGGTAGCCGCGCACCTGGCGAAGCTCGGCGATGCGCCGGTCGACGAGCGCGATCTTGTCGGTAAAGATCCGCACCTTCTCCTCGTCGCTCAGCTTCCCCGATTCCCAGTCGGCGACGAGCCGGGCGATCTCATTCAGCGTGAAACCGAGCAGCTTCGCCTGCCGCACGAGCAGCACGCGTTCGACCATCGCCTCGTCGTAGCGGCGGTAGTTGTTGGAAGACGCTCGCCCGGACGCGCCGGCGAGCAGGCCGAGCCGTCCGTAGAACCGCAGCGTGTCGCGCGACACCCCGGTGCGTTTCGCCAGCTCTCCGATCAGCATCAGGCTCCCCCCTTGACCATGGAGCATGCTCCACACCTTACGCTCGGCCGCCTCGTCCATCAAGAAAGGCCAAAGCCATGAAAGACCTCTCGTTCGTCACCGGCGCCGGGGGCCATCTCGGCAACAACCTGGTGCGCGCGCTCGCCGGCCGGGGGCTGCCCGTGGCGGCCGGCGTGCGCAACCCGGCGCACCGGGAGCGGCTCGCCGGCGTGTCGTGCCGGGTCGCGCTGGCCGACCTCTCCGACAAGGCGGCGCTCACCGCTGCCTTTCGCGGCGCGCGCACCGTGTACCTCGCCGCCGCGGTCTTCCGGCACTGGGCCCGCGACCCTGAGCGCGAGATCTACCAGGCGAACCTGCAGGCCACGCGCAACGCGCTGGAGGCTGCGGCGGCGGCCGGCGTGGCGCGCGTCGTCTACGTCAGCTCGCTCGGCGCGCTCGATCGCGCGAAGACGCCGATCGCTCCCACGACCTGGAACCCGAAGCACGAGAGCGTCTACTTCCGCTCCAAGACCGACGCCGAGAAGCTCGCCTGGGAGCTTGCCGCGCGGCTCGGGCTCGAGATGGTGTCGGTATTGCCGGGGGCGTTCATCGGCGGCAACTGCTTCAGCCTGACGCCGACGATGGGCCTGCTGAGGACGATCCTCGATCGCAAGCTGTCGGTGGACCCGGGCTTTTTCTTCAACTTCGTCGACGTCGCGGACGTTGCCGAAGGATGCTGGCTCGCCGCGACGCGAGGGCGCGCTGGCGAGCGCTACCTGCTCGCCAACGAGACCCCGACCGCGGTCGGGGAGATCGTCGCCATCGCGCAGCAGATGTTCCCGGAACGCGGCATCAAGACCCCCTCCAGACCGCCGCGCGTGTTGCTCCGGCTCGTCGCCACCCTGATGGAAGGCGCCGCGCGGCTGCGCGGCGTGGAACCGGAGCTGCAGCGCAATTTCCTGGCGGAGTTCACGGTGCGCGAGGTGTGCGACATCTCGAAGTCGCGCGGCGAACTGGGTTTCGCGCCCAGGGCGCCGCACGAGGCGATCAGGGCGGCCCTGGCTTACCTCTCTTCAACCCGTCCATGAACGACACGAACCGGGAGACGGACATGAGCGAAAAGACCAACGTCGAAGTGGTGCAGCAAGCGTATGCGGCATTCGGCTGCGGTGACGTTGCGACCCTGCTGCGTCTGATCGCCGGTAACGTCGACTGGCATTTCCCGGAGTGCGCCAACATCCCGTGGACCGGCGGTTTCCGTGGCCACGAGGGGGTGAAACGGTTTCTTGCGAGCCTCGCACCGGCGGCGAGCCTGGAAGCCTTCGAGCCGCGGGTGTTCGGCGCACAACGCGACCGCGTGATCGTACTCTACCCCGGCGCCAAGCACGGCCTGTCCTCGCCCGCGCAGCGCAAGCACGTGTTCCACCTGATCGCCGACTACATTCGAGCGCCACGTGGCGCGGCGGGGGACGTGCAAGGACGCGGCGGGCGGGCGGTAGCGATTCGGTTATCGCCTGCGACACAGCCTGTCGCAGCGCCGTGGAAGCTGAGGGCTCCATCATCGAGCAGGAGCCTGCCATGGACGAGTTCACCCGCATCGAAATGCCGGACGACGATGCCGAGACCTGCGCGACACCGCACGTCGCGCTGCCACCGCTGTGGGGCGAAGCGTTGTGGGGCACGCTGCCCAGGCTCTGGGCCTGC
>DAIDUQ010000013.1:0-44042 GCA_027456605.1 Steroidobacteraceae bacterium
AGACCGCCGTGAGGGGGGTCGGACCCAAAAAATATAGTTGTCGCCGCCCCCGCAGCCGGCTCCGCCGGCGTCAATTACCCGACGTCTATTACGACAGCCGTCGGAGGCAAGCACCCGAAAGTTCTAATTGTCGCCGGCCAATAGGCGTGCAGATTGTGCACGAGATTGCCGCTGCCCATGATCAGGACACCTTCCTCCCTCAGAGGCGCGAGCTTCTCGCCCATCGCGAAGTGAAAGGCGGGCGGCTGGGTCTCGTCGATGCTGAGCTGCACGACCGGGATATCGGCCGCAGGGTAGAGGTGGCGGAGCACCGACCACGTCCCGTGATCCAGGCCCCAGGAATGATCTGACCCGACACTCAAGGGAGAGAGCAGTCGCTGAAGCCTGTCCGCCAACGCCGGATCGCCGGGCGCCGGATACTCTACCTGATACAGCGCGGCCGGGAATCCGCCGAAGTCGTGGATGGTCCTGGGTGTCGCGGAGACCGTGACCCGGATGCCGGGCACGAACCAGTGAGCGGAAATGGCGAGGATCGCCTTCGGTCTGGGCGTGCTCTCACCGATGCGGCGCCACGCCGTCGTGTAGTCGTTCGCCGCGATGGCGTTCATCGGGTTGCCATGGCCGAGAAAGAGCGCGGGTAGCACGTGCGTCACTTTGTCTGACCTTTCGGAGTTTCTATAGGGAATCCGGAGGACGCATCGATCCACAGCTGCCGATCTACGACGGCGCGGACACCGGGCATATTCTCGAGAAGCACTCGGGCGGCATCGCGCTCCCGCGGATCCTGGATCAGGCCGATGAGCTCAACGACACCGCTCTCCACGCGAACGTCGAAGGACGTGCGAGGGACCCAGCGCTGAGCCTTGAGGGCGGCGAGCACCTGGCGCCTCAGCTCTGCATCGGCGACGGGCTGCGTGTCTACCATGGGCAGCAGCCGCTCGAGCGCGACCATCAAGTCTGCGTGCGTTAAGTCGTTGGCATCTTGGGGTCTTCGGCGAATGACTTGATTGTGAAGCCCCACGTGCCGTGATTGCCCGTGGGAGCGCAGCTCCGGCCATAGGTCGTCGGCCTTCAGCCCCGCGCGAGCCGGGCTAGGAGTTCTTCACGATCCTCATTCGGAGGCCATGCCCCAGCGTCCTGCTCCTGGGCGAACCACGCCTGCATGCCAGTGTCATCCACGGCGTACTCTCCCCGGGAGGATTTCCACACCACACTCGGGGAGTGGTCGCGCAGGGACTCAATAGCCGCTTGGGCCATGGGCGTACTTACCTTACGCCCGAGAAGCGCACTGTAGAACTCTTTGGAGTCAGCATCATAGGGCCGGAAGGCAGGACCTTGCTCAAGCATACGCCAGAGCACATACTGCTCCAGGGGCTTCAGCCCCAGGTACAGCTGCCGGCGGGACTTGATTTCCTCCTGCTGAATCTTGTAGGCGCCGGCAAGAATGTCGGTCCCGGCCTGTGCGTAGTTAGTTTTCTGGCGTTGCAGGACCTCCTCCAGTACGTGCTGAAGGAACTGCGGGCGCAACCCAACGGCCTTGAAGGCTTCAAAAAGCTGATCGATGTTTACCGGCGCAAGCCACTCGTGGACCTTCTCCAGCGCGACGCCGAGCCGCTCGAGGTAGGAGCGGTCCAACTCCGGCATGTGGTGGATCTGCGATCCATAGAATGGTGCATTGGCTGAGTTCACCAGGCGCAAGAGCTTGTCGCGGTCGGAGCCAGAGAATACAAGTAGCAGGCGCTGCTTGTCGGGGGAGTTCAGCTGGTCACGCGCGGACTTCAGCGCGAACATCGCCGACTCACCAGCCTCGGTGATCAGGGTGTGCTGAGCTTCATCAAGGATCAGAACGATCTCCTGGCGCGCCTCTTGACTCAGCAGCTCCAGGACCTTCGGGATGGAGGCACCATCGGGCCGGCCGACGCGAGAAAGATCGATCTCTACTCCTGCAAGCTTGACCTTGGAGAACGCGGCAGCCAGCTGGACCACGAGGCCTTGCACCTGCTGGATCTGGGCGGCCAGGGCCTCGATGAGGACAGAGGCGGGGTCGCGCCGGGATTGGGCCCAGAAGTCCACGTACACGACGAAGCAGCCGCGGTGTTCAAGCTCAGGCTGAAGGTCAAATTGCAGGAACTTTGACTTTCCTGTGCGCCGTGGCGCCGCCAGAAAGAGGCCGTTCGGGGCGTCGCTGAAGGGGTTCTTGCCCTGCAGGTCGTCCGCCAACCGGAGGGCCAGCTCAGGGCGATGGTGATATAGAATCATCGGATTATTCTGAAGTATCTACATTTAGATAGTATATTCCTATTGTACATAGTTCTCAATACTTAGTCTGGAGTTATCCCCCGTTACCCCCCGTCCCCAGACGGTTGAGGCATCAAAAGCCTGGGGTTTCCGTAGATTCAGCGAGCCCCGACAGGAAACGACTTTAATCACATCCGACAATTGTCTCTTTCTAAAATCCCGATCACTCCACCGTCACGCTCTTGGCGAGATTGCGCGGCTGGTCGACGTCGGTGCCTTTCAGTATGGCGACGTGATAGGCGAGCAGCTGCAGGGGTATGGTGTACACGATGGGCGCCTGGAAATAGCTCACGTGCTTGGGCATCTCGATGACGGTAACGCCATCGCTCGGCTGCAGGCCGGATTCCGGATCGGCGAATACGATGAGCTCTCCGCCGCGGGCCCGAACCTCCATCAGGTTCGATTTGAGCTTTTCCAACAGGTCGTTGTTGGGCGCCACGGCGATCACGGGCATGTCCGCGTCCACAAGCGCCAGCGGACCGTGCTTGAGCTCGCCGGCCGGATAGCTCTCGGCATGGATGTAGGAGATCTCCTTGAGCTTCAGCGCGCCCTCCATCGCGATGGGATACAGCCCGCCGCGACCGAGGAACAATGTGTGGCGTTTGTCGGCGAAACGCTCGGCGAGCTTGTGAATGACGGGATCGAGCGTGAGCGCTTGCTCGACCAGCGCCGGCAGTTCCACCAGGCGCGTGACCAGACCCCGCTCGCGCTCGGCGTCGGCGCCGTTATGGCGGGCCAGGGCGATGGTCAGCATCGCGAGCGCCGTCAACTGGGTCGTGAACGCCTTGGTCGAGGCGACGCCGATCTCCGGGCCGGCGCGCGTCAGCATCACCAGCTCCGACTCGCGCACCAGCGAGCTTTCCGGAGCGTTGCAGATGGCAAGCTGGGACAGATATCCCGATTGCCGCGCAAGGCGCAGCGCCGCCAGCGTATCGGCCGTCTCGCCGGACTGTGAGATCGTGACGAACAGCGAGTTGGGCGGCACCGGCGGATTGCGGTAGCGGTACTCGCTGGCGATGTCGACTGCGCACGGAAGGCGGCAGATCTGCTCGATGAAGTAGCGCACCACGGAAGCAGCGTGATAGCTGGTGCCGCAGGCCACGATGTGCACGCACTCCACGCGCTTGAGTACCTCGGCCGCGGCCGGGCCGAACGCGGCTTCCAGCAGACGGCCGTGGGCGACGCGCTCGGCGAGGGTGTCCGCGATGGCGCGCGGCTGCTCGTGGATTTCCTTGAGCATGTAGTGGCGGTACTGGCCCTTTTCCGCCGCATCGGCGCTGAGCTCGCTTTCCCGGACCGGCCGGCCCGCATTGCCGCCGTCCCGGTCGACGATGCGCACGCCGGTGCGCCGGATCTCGGCGACATCCCCCTCCTCGAGAAACATGAAGCGCCGCGTCACGGGCAGCAGCGCCGCAACATCGGAAGCGACGAAGTTCTCCTCGACACCGAGGCCGATGACCACGGGACACCCCTGGCGCGCCACGACCAGACGCTGCGGGTCGCGCTCGCTGATGACCGCGAGCGCATAGGCGCCTTCCAGTTCGGCAACCGTGGCGCGCACCGCGTCGAACAGATCCCGCAGGGTGGTCAAATGAAAATGAACGCGATGTGCAACGACTTCGGTATCGGTCTCCGATGCGAACCGGTAGCCGCGCTTCTCGAGATCGGCACGCAGCGCTTCGTGATTCTCGATGATGCCGTTGTGGACGACGGCCAAACCGTCCTGCGAGACGTGAGGATGCGCATTGCGCTCGCTCGGCACGCCATGTGTCGCCCAGCGCGTATGCGCAATCCCGGTGCTCCCGCCGATTGGCGTCGCGGCCAGAGCTTCTTCCAGCATCTTGACCTTGCCGACGGTGCGCACGCGGCCCAGCCTGCCCGAATGGATGACCGCGAGACCCGCGGAGTCGTAGCCCCGATACTCGAGCCGGCGCAAGCCTTCGATGAGCACCGGGACGATATTGCGTTCGGCGACTGCTCCGACGATTCCGCACATAGCCTGGATCCTGCCGCTTCGAAAGTCCGTGAGTTTGCCTGATCTTCGGCGCGGGCGTCCGCCCCCTGCGCGCAGTCGGTCTCAAGGCAGCGAACCGCACCGCACGATCGGGCGGCCAGGCGGGGGCTTCCGGCGACCCCCGGGGCAGGACCCCCGTTCACACAGGCCGGGAGCGTAGACCCTCGCCTGCCCGAGCCGATCCTGCGCCCCCTTCCGCTCAATCGCTCGCGGAGGCCTCAAAGCCCTCTGGTTTATGTCTTTTCGCAGTAATTAGCGGCACGATAACGGTGGAATACAGCGGCGCCCCCTCGGTCAATGCGGATGGACCGGACCAAGTCCTCCCCATAGCCTGCCGCGATGAGCACGGAATCCCGCCGACGCCGCCCCCGCTGCCCAGACGTCCGGAAGATCGCTCGCGCAAGCATCGCCGGCGCGATCAGGTTGCTCGGCCGGCGTCGGTTGACGGACGAGGGGGTGCACTCGGTGCGCAAGAACCTCAGGCGAGCCCGCGCGATGCTGCGCATGCTGCGCGCCTCGATCGGCGAAAGCGCGTATCGCCGCGAGAACGAATTGCTGCGCGACTGCGCTCGCCGGCTCAGCATGCTGCGCGACAGCAGGGCGCTGCTCGACACCGCAATGAGACTTCGCGCCCGCATCCGGTCCGGCGATGAACACGCCGGCGTGACAAGACTGGAGACGCTCTTGAGGCGCGATCACGCGCTCGCGCGGCGCAAGGTGACCCGAGACGGCGCCGCGATCGACGTCATGCGCGAGGTCTTGCGGTCGAGCTATCGTCGATCCGCGCACTGGCGGCCGCGCCGCGGCGCGGACCCACCGGTCCAGGACGTCATGCGGCTCTACAGCCGCGCGCGCGCCGCGCAGGAACGCGCGCAGACGCATCGGACCGCCACGAATCTCCACGAGCTGCGCAAACAGACCAAGTATCTCTATCACCAGCTCGAAGCGCTCGAGCCGTTACAGCCTGACCTGATCACCCGGCTCGCGAAACGCTCGCACCGATTGGCCGACTTGCTCGGCGACGACCACAACCTGACGGTGCTGCGAACGCGGGTTGCACACAGTCCCCTCGAGCGGCACGACCGCGTCCGCCTGCAGCGGATCATCGACCACGAGCGCGCGAAGCTGGACCGAACGGCGCTGGCCGGGGCGCGCCGCATGTACCGCCAGCCCCCGGCCGCGTTCGCCGCCCGTCTCGATCGCCGCGCACCGCCGGCGCGGGACACGTAGTGCCGCCCGAACGGGCCCCGGACTCGGCGCGAACGATCCCTTATTTGGGCTTCTTCACCGGCCGCTGCCAGCTCTGCAGGGTGCTCTGGCGAGCCCGCGCGATGGTCAGCTTGCCTGCGGGGACTTCGTGCACGACGGTCGAGCCCGCGGCGATCGTGGCTCCCTCGCCCACCGTGATCGGCGCCACCAGCACGCTGTTCGATCCCGTGTGGGCATCGTCATGAATGACCGTGCGATGTTTGTTCGCGCCGTCATAGTTGGCGATGATCGTGCCGGCGCCGACGTTGACTCGGGCGCCGACTTGCGCATCCCCGACGTAGGACAGATGATTGGCTTTCGAGTCCGGTCCCAGGGTGGAGTTCTTGACCTCCACGAAGTTGCCGATATGCACGCCCGGCCCCAGCTCGGTGGTCGGTCGCACCCGGGAAAACGGCCCGATGCGGGCCGCGGCGCCGATCACCGCGCCGTCGAGCACACAGTACGCGAACAGCTCGGTGTCGTCGCCCACCTCGCTGTCGCGTATGACGCAGCCGGGGCCGATGCGAACGCGGCTGCCGAGCTTCACGCGGCCTTCGAATACCACATTGACGTCGACGAAGACGTCCTGACCATGCGTGACAGAGCCGCGCACGTCGATGCGCGCCGGATCGATCACCGTCACGCCGCCCGTCATGAGCGCCTGCACGGCCCGGAGCCGGCAGACGGACTCCAGCCGCGCCAGCTGGACCTTGTCATTGACACCCAGGGCCTCGATGGGATCGGCGAGGGACACCGAGCTGACCATGACGCCCTGCGACACCGCCAGCCCGATCACGTCGGTAAGGTAATACTCACCCTGCGCGTTGTCGTTGCGCAGCTGCGCGAGCCAGCCCTTCAGCCGGCGCGCCGGCGCCGCCAGCACCCCGGTGTTGCATTCCCGGATGGCGAGCTCCTCGGGCGTCGCATCCTTCTGCTCGACACTGCGCGCGACCCGACCGGCCGCATCGCGCACGATGCGGCCGTAGCCGCCAGGATCCTCGGGCACCATCGTGAGCAGGCCGAGCTCGCCGGCGGCGCCTATTCGGACCAGGCGCTCGAGCGGCTCGGCGCCGAGCAGAGGCACGTCGCCATACAGCACCAGTACCGTGTCGTCGTCCGGCACTTGCGGCACCGCCTGCTGCGCGGCATGGCCGGTGCCGAGCTGCCGCTCCTGCAGGACCCAGCTAACGCGTTCCTCGGGAAACGCGGCGCGCACCTGCTCACCTCCATGGCCATGCACGACCAGGATGCGCCGCGGCGACAGGCGGTGGGCGGTATCGATGACGTGGGCGAGCAGCGGCCGTCCGGCAAGCGGCTGCAGCACCTTCGGCAGCCGGGACTTCATCCGCTTGCCCTCGCCGGCGGCGAGAATCACCACCGAAAGCCCCGGCGAGCGTGCGGACGCTGGAGTGCTCATGCCAGTCATTATGGCGCGGCCCGCGCGCTTAGCTACGGACTTTTCGCAGCCGCGCGATGATCTTCAATTGCGCCGCCGCGCGGGCAAGTTCGGCCAGCGCCTCGGCCTGCGTGATGAGGCCGCCGCGGTCCTTCAGCGCCTCCTCGGCGCGCTCTTTCGCGGCCAGAGCCGCGGCCTCGTCGATGTCTTTGGCGCGTAGCGCCGTGTCAGCCAGCACCGTCACTCGATGCGGCTGCACCTCGATCGCCCCGCCGCCGACGAAGAAGAACTGCTCCTGGCCGTCCGGTGTCTGAACCCTGACCTCGCCCGGTTTGAGCATCGAGAGCAGCGGCGCGTGGCGGGGCGCGACGCCGATGTCGCCCTGGGAGGCCGGTGCGAACACCATGGTGGCCGCCCCCGAGAAGACTTCGCCCTCGGCGCTGACGATGTCGACCTGAATGGTGTTCGGTTCGGCCATGACCCGTCTCTTATTGCAGCGTCTTGGCCTTGGCCACCGCTTCGTCGATGGTGCCGACCATGTAGAACGCCTGCTCGGGCAGATCGTCGAAATCGCCGTTGATGATGCCTTTGAAGCCGCGGATGGTCTCGGCAAGCGGCACGATCTTGCCGTCCTGACCGGTGAACACCTTGGCCACGTTGAACGGCTGCGACAGGAAGCGCTGGACCTTGCGCGCGCGGTACACGATGCGCTTGTCGTCTTCCGACAACTCGTCCATGCCGAGAATGGCGATGATGTCCTGCAATTCCTTGTAACGCTGCAGCACGGCCTGCACGCCGCGCGCGGTATTGTAGTGCTCTTCACCCACCACCAGGGGATCGAGCTGCCGGCTGGTGGACTCGAGCGGGTCGACCGCCGGATAGATACCCAGCGTGGCGATCTGGCGCGACAGCGCGACGATGGCATCCAGGTGCGCAAAGGTGGTGGCGGGCGACGGGTCGGTCATGTCGTCCGCGGGGACGTAGACCGCCTGGATGGAAGTGATCGAGCCCGTCTTGGTCGAGGTGATGCGCTCCTGCAGAACACCCATCTCCTCGGCCAGCGTGGGCTGATAACCCACCGCCGAGGGCATGCGCCCGAGCAGCGCCGACACTTCCGTGCCGGCGAGCGTGTAGCGGTAGATGTTGTCGATGAACAGCAGCACGTCGCGGCCCTTGCCGCCGTCGGCATGCACTTCGTCGCGGAAATACTCGGCCATCGTCAGGCCGGTGAGCCCCACGCGCAGACGGTTGCCGGGCGGCTCGTTCATCTGGCCGTACACCATGGCCACCTTGGAGTTGGACAGTTCCCGCGGATCGATGACGCCCGCATCGATCATCTCATGATAGAAGTCATTGCCTTCGCGCGTGCGCTCGCCGACCCCGGCGAACACCGACAGACCGCTGTACTGCTTGGCGATGTTGTTGATGAGCTCGAGCATGTTGACGGTCTTGCCGACGCCGGCGCCGCCGAACAGGCCGACCTTGCCGCCCTTGGCGAACGGCACCAGCAGGTCGATCACCTTGATGCCCGTGACCAGCAGCTCCTGCCCGCCGGCCTGCTCCTCGAACGACGGCGGGGGCCTGTGGATCGGCAGGTACTCCTTGGCCTCGACCGGGCCCCGGTTGTCCTGCGGAGCGCCGAGCACGTCCAGGATGCGCCCGAGGGTCGCCGTACCCACCGGCACCGAGATCGGAGCGCCGGTGGCGACGACCGCCAGTCCGCGCCTGAGCCCTTCCGAGGGTCCCATGGCGATCGCGCGCACGATGCCGTCGCCGAGCTCCTGCTGCACTTCGAGAGTGAGATCGTGGTCCTTTACCCGCAGCGCATCATAGACATGCGGCAGAGCATCGCGCGGGAATTCGACGTCGATGACGGGGCCGATGATCTGGGTGATCTTGCCTTCGGGCGTGCTTGCCATGTGTTGTCTCTCTTGCGTCTTCATACTGCCGAGGCTCCTCCGACGATCTCCGCGAGTTCCTTGGTGATCGCGGCCTGGCGGGCTTTGTTGTAGATCAGCTGCATTTCCTCGACGAGCTTGCCGGCGTTGTCCGTGGCGGCCTTCATTGCCACCATGCGCGCCGCCATCTCCGCGGCGACATTTTCGACGGCCGCCCGGTAGACCTGCGATTCAACATAGCGAATCAGCAGCGCATCGAGGATACGAGCCGCTTCCGGCTCGTAGATGTAATCCCAGTGCTCCCGCGCCGCGTCCGCCTCGGCCGGCTCGAGCGGCAGAAGCTGCGTCACGGCGGGGCGCTGTGTCATGGTATTGACGAATTCGGCGTTGACCAGGAACAGCCGGTCGATGTCTCCGTCACGGTAGGCATCCAACATGACCTTCACAGTACCGATGAGGTCCTTCACGTGCGGCCGGTCGCTCAGATGCGAAACACTGGCGACGATCGGCGTGTCCAGCCGGCGGAAGAACGCCATGCCCTTGGCGCCCACCAGACACAACTTGACGGCGGCGCCCTGGCCCTGCCACTCGCGGATCAGCAGCAAGGTCTGCTTGAAGACATTGGCGTTCAGCGCGCCGGCGAGTCCCCGATCGGTCGAGACCATGATGATGCCGACGGCCTTCACGGCCGTCCGGCGCTGCAGATAAGGACTGCGGTAGTCGGGATTGGCTTCGGTCAGATTGCCGATTACGGCGCGCATCTTTTCCGCGTACGGACGCGCCGCGCGCAGGCGCTCCTGGGCGCGGCGCATCTTGCTGGTGGCCACCATCTGCATGGCGCGCGTGATCTTCTGGGTGTTCTTGACACTCGTGATCTTGGCGCGGATTTCCTTGGTGCCCGGCATCAGGTGGTCCTCAGTAGGTCCCCGTCGCGATGAAGTCCTCGACGCACTTCTTCAGTTCCGCCTCGACGTCCTTGCTCAACTTTGGCTCGCGGTTGATGCGCTCGAGCAGCGCGGTGTAGTTGGAGCGGGCGAAGGCCTGCAGGGCCGTTTCGAACGCCACGACTTTCTTCAACTCCACCTTGTCCATGTGGCCCGTATTGACCGCGAAGATCGACAACGCCATCTCCGCGACGGACATCGGCGTGTACTGCTTCTGCTTCATCAGCTCGGTGACACGCTGGCCGCGCTCGAGCTGCCGGCGCGTGGTCTCATCGAGATCCGAGGCGAATTGCGCGAACGCCGCCAGTTCCCGGTACTGCGCCAGCGCCAGACGAATGCCGCCGCCGAGCTTCTTGATGATGTCGGTCTGGGCCGCGCCGCCGACACGCGAGACCGAGATACCGGCGTTCATCGCCGGGCGGATGCCGGAGTTGAACAAGTCGGTCTCGAGGAAGATCTGGCCGTCGGTGATGGAAATGACGTTGGTCGGCACGAAAGCCGTGACGTCGCCGGCCTGTGTCTCGATGATCGGCAATCCGGTGAGCGAGCCGGATTTTCCCTTGACCGCCCCCTGGGTCTGCATCTCGACGTACTCTTCGCTGACGCGCGCGCTGCGCTCGAGCAACCGCGAGTGCAGGTAGAACACGTCGCCCGGAAAGGCCTCGCGGCCCGGCGGGCGCCGCAGCAGCAGCGAGATCTGCCGGTATGCGACCGCCTGCTTGGACAGATCGTCGTACACGATCAGCGCATCCTCGCCGCGGTCCATGAAGTACTCGCCGATCGTGCAGCCGGAGTAGGCAGCGATGTACTGCATGGCGGCCGGGCTCGACGCGGACGCCACCACCACCGCCGTGTGCGCCAGGGCGCCGTGCTCCTCCAGCTTCTTCACCACGGCGGCGACGGTCGATTGCTTCTGGCCGATCGCCACGTAGATGCACTTCACCCCGGAGTTCTTCTGATTGATGATGGTGTCGACCACGAGAGCCGTCTTGCCCGTCTGGCGATCGCCGATGATGAGCTCACGCTGGCCGCGGCCGATGGGCACCATTGAATCGATCGCCTTGTAGCCGGTTTGCACCGGCTGGCTGACCGGCTTGCGGTAGATCACGCCGGGCGCGACCCGCTCGATGGGCGCGGTTCGGGTGGCGTTGATCGGACCCTTGCCGTCGATCGGACGTCCCAGCGCGTCGACCACCCGGCCGAGCAGCTCCGGCCCGACCGGCACCTCGAGAATGCGCCCCGTCGTCTTGACGGTGTCGCCCTCGCGCAGATGCTGGTAGTCACCCAATACCACCGCGCCGACCGAGTCCTGTTCGAGGTTCAGAGCCAGTCCGAAGGTGTTGTCCGGGTACTCGAGCATCTCACCGTAGCACGCGTCGGCCAGGCCGTAGATGCGCGTGATGCCGTCGGTGACCGAAATGATGGTGCCGACGTCGCGTGCCTCGGTGCCTGACTTGAAGTTCTCGATCCGCTGCTTGAGCAGATCGCTGATTTCGGAAGCCTTGATGGCCATAACTTTTTTTCCCGGGAAATTGCTTACGCGGTCAGCTGACGGGCGATGCGCTCGAGCCTGCCGCGCAACGAGCCGTCGATGACCAGATCGCCAGCGCGCACGCTGGCACCGCCGATCAACGCCGGATCAATCGAGCAGCGTAGACGCACGGTACGCCGCAGGCGCCGCTCCAGCGCCGCGGCGAGCATGCCCTGCTGCGCTTCGCTCAGCGCACAGGCGCAGATCACCTCCACATCGATAGTCCCCTCGGCCTGAGCCTTGAACTCGTCGAAGCGCGCGGAGATCTCCGGCAGACAGTCGAGTCGATGATTTTCGCCGAGCAAGCGGATGAAGTTGCGCGTGGTCGGCTCCAGGTCCGCACCGGCGGCGGTGGCCACCAGATCGGCAAGCGGCTGGCTCTGGACACGCGGATCGTGAAGCAAGGCCTCGACCCGCGGATCGGCGACCGCGCGGGCGGCGCAGCGCAGCGCTTCGGACCACGGCGCGAGCCGGCCGCTCGCCGCCTCGAACGCGGCTTTGGCATAGGGTCTCGCGATGGTGCTCTTGTCCGGCATCGTCTCTCCCGCTCAGATCTGCGCGGCGAATTCTTCGAGCAGCGCCTCGTGAGCGCGCGGATCGATCTCGCGCTCGAGGAGCTTCGCGGCGGCCGCGACGGCGATCTCGCCGACCTGCTGGCGCAGCTGCTCGCGGGCGCGGGCCGCTTCGAGCTCGATCTGCTGCTTCGCGGCGGCCACGAGGCGCTGGCCCTCCTGCGTCGCCGCGACACGGGCTTGCTCGATGACCTCGTTGGCGCTGTGCTGCGCCTGATCGAGGATGACGCCGGCGCGCTCGCGCGCCTCGCGCAGGATCGCCTCGGCACCCGCGCGGGCCTGTTTCAGTTCCTGCGCACCCTTGTCGGCTGCGGCAAGACCCTGCGCAATCCGCCGCTCACGCTCCTGCATCGGGCCAAGAATCATCGGCCATACGAATTTCATCGTAAACCAGACGAGCGCGGCGAACGCCAGCATCTGGACGAGGAGCGTCAGATTGATGTGCACAGTCGCCTCCTTCCGAGAAGCGCTTTACCAGGGGTCCGCAAGCGGCTCAATGGGCCGCGTGCAGCGCCGCGAGGAACGGGTTGGCGAACATGAAGAACAGCGCGAACCCGATGCCGATCATGGCCACCGCGTCGACGAGGGCCGCGACCAGGAACATCTTCACCTTCAGCGCCGGCATCAATTCGGGCTGACGGGCGGAGCCCTCGATGAAGCGGCCACCGAGAATGCCGAAGCCGATGGCGGTGCCGAGCGCGCCCAGGCCGAAGATGATGCCCACGGCGAGCGCGGTCATGGCTTGGATGAGTGCGACGTTTTCCATTCAAATCTCCTCGAGCAGGAATGCGTTTTGGATTGAGACGAGCCGGTCAGTGACGCTCATGCGCCATCGAGAGATAGACGACGGTGAGCACCATGAAAATGAAGGCCTGAATCGTGATGATCAGCAGGTGAAAGACCCCCCACAAGAACGTCAGCGCCAGCTGCATGATGGCCAGCCCCCAGCCGCCGAGCGTACCGAGCATCGCGTAACCATGCACGAGCGTCAGCAGCGCCAGCAGCACGAAGATCATCTCGCCGGCGAACATGTTGCCGAACAGACGCAGCGCCAGCGACAGGGGACGCGCGATCTGGGTGACCGATTCCAGCAGGAAGTTGATCGGTACGAACAGGGCCTGCGCGAACACATTCTTGCTGGTGAAGGGTTGCAGCGTGAGCTCGGCAAGAAAGCCGCGCACCCCCTTGACCTTGATGCTGTAGTAGAGGGTCAGAAAGAACACCGGCAGGGACAGACCGAACACGCAGTTCAAATCCGTGCTCGGCACCACCTTCAGATGACTCAAGCCGACCGTGCCGGCGATGCCCGGCAGCAGATCGACCGGCAGCAAGTCCATGAAGTTGAACAGGAATACCCAGCAGAAGAGGGTGAGTGCGAGCGGCGCGATCAGCGGATTGGTGCCGTGGAAGATGTCCTTCACCTGGCCGTCCACCCACTCCACGAGCAGCTCGACGAAACTCTGGAAGCCGCGCGGCGCACCGGTGCTGTCGGCCGCCATCCTGCGCGCCACCCAGTAGAAGCTGCCGGCGAACAGGACCGCGAGCAGCACCGAGAAGAACACCGTGTCGTAGTTGATCACGGTGAAATTGATGAGCGACGTCTGCGGCTTGTTGCTCAGATAGGTGAGATGCTCTATGACGTACTCACCAATCCGCGCTGACCCAGATGCTGTCATGAAGCTCGATCTCTCACTGTATTCGTGACGCCCACCTTCTCTGGCGGCGCCGGTTCAGCCAATTTCTCGTTGCGCGCACGGCCACCCGGCCATAGGGCGGCTGACAGCGCGATCCAGTAAACGAAAAAGGTCGCGGTGAAAGCCGCGAACATTGCCAGTGGCGCGACCTTCATCGTTTTAAAGGCCGCCACGAACAACCCGATCACGACGACGACCTTCAGCACCTCCCCCCTGTAGAAGGCACCGAGCGCGCCGTGCGCATCCGCAGTCCTTCCGCCGAAGGCAACGAGCACCATCACCAGGCTCGCCACCGTCCCGATGCCCCCGCCGAGCAGCGCGAAGAATGCCGGGCGTCCTCCGGAGACCGCCCAGGCGAGCATTCCGGCCATTACCGTTACGGCCGCCTGGCCCAGCACGACGCCGAAAGCCAGCCGCCGCGCTTGGGGCAGGTCGATCACGGTCACCGAAATCTCATTCGCGGGTGTATTGCGTCGCGCCGGAACGCCGCCCGGCCCGTGGGCGCGCGCACCCGCGGGCGGACCGAAAAAGCCGCGCGATTATATTGACCGGGTTCCGGGGAGTCCACCCCATTGGACGCCGGCCCAAGCCCGTGAAATTCTTGTGAAATCAATCGGCGGCACGCCTGCCCGGCATTCCTCCCAGGCCGATCACTGTATGTGCGCGAGAATGCCGTCCAATTCGTCGAGACTATTGTAGGAAATCTCCAGCGAGCCCTTGCCGCCCGTGGCATGGCGGATGACCACCCGGGCGCCGAGCTTCTCGGTGAGCTGCTGCTCGAGGTGGCGCACATTGGGATCTGCCGGGGGCGGCGTTCGCCGCGCCTCGCCGGGCGAGCTCAGCATGCGGCGCACCAGGGCCTCCGTTTCGCGCACCGACAAGCCCTTGGCCAGAATCTCGGCGGCCGCCCGCCGCTGTGCCCCGCGCTCGGCGAGCCCGAGCAGCGCCCGGGCATGTCCCATCTCGATCTGGCGCCGCTCGATCAGCTCGCAGACCTCCGCGGAGAGCTCGAGCAGCCGCAGCAGATTGCTCACTCCGGCGCGCGAACGGCCGACCGCCTCGGCGGCCTGCGCGTGCGTGAGCCGGAACTCGGTGATCAACCGCTGCAGCGCGCGCGCCTCCTCCAAGGGATTGAGGTTCTCGCGCTGAATGTTCTCGATCAGCGCGACGGCGATCGCCGCCTCGTCGGGGATGCGCCGCACGATCGCCGGGATGTCCGCAAGACCGGCCAGCTGCGCGGCACGCCAGCGGCGCTCGCCCGCGATGATCTCGAAGCGCGCGCCTCCGGCGCCCGCCGCCGGCAGGGGCCTCACGACGATCGGCTGCACCACCCCCTGAGCCTTGATCGAGCCGGCCAGCTCCTCCAGGGACTCCGGATGCATGTCCGTGCGCGGCTGATACTTGCCGCGCTGCAGCGCACCGAGCGGCAGCCGCGTCAGCTCGTCCTGTTCGGCCGCGGATTCGGCAGGCGCCGCGGCGTCGGGCTGCGCCGCACGGGCGCTCGAGCCCAGCAGATCCGCCAGGCCGCGGCCCAATGTGGGTTTCTTCTGGGTCATGACGCTTCGCCCGTGCCGTCGGCCGCTGCCACCGGCAGCGGCCCGGGCTCATGCGGCTCGGCCGGATCGCTGGCGCCGGCCGCCGGGTCGCGCCGGACTTCGCCGCGGCGAATCATTTCGCCGGCGAGCGCGAGGTACGCGAGCGCGCCCCGAGAGTCCTTGTCGTGAAAGAGCACGGGCCGGCCGAAGGAGGGTGCTTCGGCCAGGCGGATATTGCGTGGAATCACCGTACGGAACACCTTCTCACCGAAGTGCATGAGCAGCTGGGCGCTGACTTCATTGGCCAGATTGTTGCGCGGGTCGAACATGGTGCGCAGGATGCCCTCGATCTCGAGCGACGGATTCGCCGTGCCGCGCAGCTGCTCGACGGTCCCGAGCAGCGCCGAGAGTCCCTCCAGGGCGTAGTACTCGCATTGCATGGGAATGAGCACGCTGTCGGCCGCGACCAATGCGTTGACCGTAAGCATGTTGAGCGCTGGCGGACAATCGATGAGGATCACGTCGTAGGCTTCGCGCACCGGCTCGAGAGCCCGCCGCAGGCGGCTCTCACGGCCCTCGGGCAGCGCGAGCAGTCGCACTTCAGCGGCGGTAAGGTCCTGATTGGCGGGCAACAGTGCGTAGCCGCCCTGCTCGACCGCCCGCAGCGCCGTGCTGAGCTCGGCTTCCTCGAGTAGGACCTCGCAGGCGCTGCGCTCGAGCTGCGACTTGTCGACCCCGCTGCCCATGGTGGCATTGCCCTGGGGATCGACATCGAGCAGCAGCACGCGCCGCCGGGTAGCGGCGAGGGAGGCGGCCAGATTCACCGCCGTGGTGGTCTTGCCGACACCGCCTTTCTGATTGGCGATCGCGATGACACGCTTCATGGGGACGACAGTGTACTTCACCGCCGTCCCGGGCCCTCGGGATGCGAAGGATATTCAGCTGGGACGGCCGACCCGCAACCGCTCGCGCGCCAGCCGATCGGCCACGACGCTGGTGGGCAGTCCCTCGCGGCTCGCACGCTCGAAAATCACGGTGAGCCGCCCGGGAATCTTCTCGATATCGGCGCGGACTTCGGTCTCGGAGGCGCCACCGCGGTACTCGTGCGCCACATTGATGATGCCGCCGGCGTTGATGACATAGTCCGGGGCATACAGAACTCCGGCCTTCATCAGCGCATACCCATCGTCCTCGCGCGCCAGCTGATTGTTCGCCGCGCCCGCCACGACGCGCGCCCGAAGCTGCGGGATGGACCATTCATTGAGCACGGCGCCGAGCGCACAGGGGGCCAGGACGTCCGCCTCCTCGGCGGCGATGGCGCCAGGCGCCACCACGACGGCGCCGAGCTCGTCTCGCACCTGCTCCGTCAGCGCCGCACGCGCATCGGCCACTTTCAAGCGAGCGCCCGCGCCGGCCAGCAGCCGGCACAAGGGGCGGCCGACACCGCCCAGGCCCTGGACCGCCACGGTCAGACCATCAAGCTCACGCCCGAGCTGGAAGCGAGCGGTGGCCTGAATGCCGAGGAAGACGCCCAGAGCGGTCTTCGGTCCGGGGTCTCCGCCCACTTGACCGGCCGCACGCTTCAGACCGCTCACGAATGACGTCTGGCGAGCAACCTGCTCCATGTCCCCCGTGGTCGTGCCCACGTCCTCGGCGGTGATGTATCGGCCGCCGAGCGAGTCGACCAGGCGCCCGAACGCGGCAAACAGATCGGGAGATTTGTCCCGGCGCGAATCGCCGAGAATCACCGCCTTGCCACCCCCCAGGCCGAGCTCAGCCATCGCGTTCTTGTAGCTCATGCCGCGCGAGAGACGCAGAGCGTCCGTGAGCGCCTCGTCAGCGGAGCGATAGGTCCACATCCGGCAGCCGCCCGCCGCCGGCCCGAGCGCCGTGGAATGGATCGCAATCACCGCGCGCAACCCGGTCGCGGCGTCATGGCCGAACACCACCCGCTCGTGGCCGTCGAAGTCCGGCGAGGTGAAAAGATCCACGGTTACGGCTCCAAGATGACGAGGCGAGCGCGCCAGGGCGAAGCCACCATACGCCCGGCAGGTGCACGGTGCCTCACAAAGCTTGCTCAGACGCTCAATCTGATGAATGATTCATTTCATGGTTACCTCGAACAACGAGATGATTCATGCAGGCTGATCTCGACCGTGGCGACGTCCGCATCCTCGACCTGGTCCAGGAGCACGGGAATCTGTCGGCTGCCGAGGCCGCCGAACGCCTGGGCATGACGCCCTCGACCTGCTGGCGCCGCATGAGCCGCCTGGAGGAGACCGGAGTCATCCGCAAGCGCGTCGCGCTGCTCGATCGCGAGAAGGTCGGTCTGAACGTGCTGGTCTTCTCGCAGGTCAAGCTCGCCGGACACGGGCGCGACGCACTGCTGAAGTTCGAGCAGGCGGTACGCCGCCATCCAGAGATTCTCGAATGCTACACGCTGATGGGCGAGACGGATTTCTTGCTGCGCATCGCCTGCAGAGACATCAAAGCGTACGAGGCTTTCTTTCTCGATCACCTCTCGCGTTTTCCGGGCGTGCAGTCGGTGCACTCGTTCATCGCGCTCTCGGTCATCAAGGAAACGACCACGCTGCCGCTCGGCGCCGTTGCCAATCGTTAACGCTGGGCGCTCAGCACGATCAGGCAGCGGTCCTCGGCGAGCCCCGGCACCGTCAGCGGCAGCGATTCGACCCGCCAGCGCGGGGGCAGGGCAGCGATCTCCTCCTTCGGCCACTTGCCCTTCAAGGCCAGGACATGGGTGCGGGGGCCGCAAAGCGGCGCGACGGCCGCCACGAGCGCGGGCAGCGCGGCAAACGCGCGAGCCAGGACCGTGTCGAACGGGGCGTCCGGCCGCAAGGCCTCGACGCGCGCCTGCAGCGTGTCGACGTTCATCAGCCCCAGGACGTGCGCCGCATGGGAGACGAAGCGGATCTTCTTCCCGTTCGAGTCGATCAGCGTGAAGCGGCGCTCCGGATTGGCCAGCGCGAGCGGCAGGCCCGGGAAGCCCGCGCCGGTACCGACGTCCGCGATGCGTACGCCCTGTAGATGGCGATGCACGGCGAGGCTGTCGAGCAGGTGGTGCGTTACCATGTCGGCCCGGTTCGTGATGGCCGTCAGGTTGAAGCGGCGATTCCAGCGCGCCAACTCGTCGAGCAGACGCAGTAGGCGCGCGGCATCGTGCTCCGTCAATGCCACGCCCAATGCGGCGGCGGCGTGGATCAGCGCGGCCGGGTTGCCGGGGACGTCGGCCGCGGTGTGCGTCGGATGCGAGGAGTTCATGGATCGACCGGCCTCGGACAACGCTGATTGTGGCAGAGGCGTCCGCCACGGGGTGAAAAATTGCGCGCGATGGGAGGCGCCGAGGTGAGGCTGCTGCTGGTGGAAGACGACGCCATGATCGGCGAGGCGATCCGCGCCGGGCTGCGGCGCGATGGGTTCACGGTCGACTGGGTGCACGACGGGGAAACCGCCGAGCAGGTGCTCGAGACCGAATCCTTCGACCTGCTGCTGCTCGATCTGGGCCTGCCGCGCAAGGCCGGGCTCGAAGTCTTGAGCGGCCTGCGCGCGCGCGGCAACGGCGTGCCGGTGATCATTCTCACCGCGCGCGACGCGGTCTGCGACCGGGTGCAGGGCCTGGATGCCGGCGCCGACGACTATCTGGTCAAGCCCTTCGATCTGGACGAGTTGGCCGCGCGCATCCGCGCGCTGCTGCGCCGCAAATCCGGACATTCCGCGCCCGCGATCGAGCACTTGGGCGTGATCCTCAATCCCGCCACGCACGCCGTGCGGCGCGGCGCCGAGGAGATCGCCCTCTCGCCCAAGGAGTTCGCGCTGCTGCATCTGCTCATGGAGCGCCCGGGCACCATCCACTCGCGCGCACGGATCGAGGAGCGGCTCTACGGTTGGGGCGAGGAAATCGACAGTAACGCCGTGGAGGTGCACGTGCACGGGCTGCGCCGCAAGCTCGGCCCCGACTTCATCCTCACGGTGCGCGGCGTCGGCTACCGGGTGCGGCCGGCATGACGGTCCGCTCGCTGCGGGCACGCCTGCTCGCGTGGCTCCTCGGCGGCATCGCCGTCGTCGGCCTGTGCGGCGGCGTGGTCGTATACCGCAATGCGTTGAAGCAGGCCGATGGATTTTTCGACTATCACCTCGAGCAGACGGCACTGGTGTTGCGCGATCTGCCGGTCGAGTATCTCTGGCCGCTGCCGTCGGCGATTCCGTCGCGCGCCCGGGCCTACGGCTTCGTGATCCGGGTCTGGACGATCTATGGCCAACTGATTTATCGAACGCCGGTGCATACTTCGCTGCCGAACCTGACTGCGTTGGGCTTCTCCACGGTCAAGACGCCCGACGGCAGCTGGCGTGTCTACGGCGTTGCCTCGCCGACCCGCGTGATCCAGGTGGCGCAGCTGATGCGCGTGCGCCAGCAACAGGCGATCGAGTTGGCGATGAAGGCGCTCGTGCCGTTCGCGCTGGCCGTGCCGATCCTCGGCCTCCTGGTGTGGTTTGCCGTCGGCCACGCGCTCGAGCCGCTGCAGCGGCTCGCCGCCTCGGTCAAGGCTCGCCGCCTGGATGCGCTGGAGGCCCTGCCGCTTGCGGGCCTGCCCGATGAGGTCCAGCCGTTGGTCGGGGCGCTGAACGAGCTGCTCGGGCGCTTGGCCGGCACGTTCGAGCGTGAGCGGGCGTTCATCGCCGACGCGGCCCACGAGCTGCGCACACCGCTCACCGCGCTGCATCTGCAGCTCGGCGCCCTGGAACGGGCCGGGACCGACGAGGAGCGGACCGAGGCGACGCAAAGGCTCTCGGCCGGCGTGCAACGCTCGATCCGACTGGTCGAGCAGCTGCTTTCGCTCGAGCGGCAGGCGCCGCGCGCCGAGGCGGCGCGCGGTCGCATTGCGCTCGATGAGCTCGCGCGCGAGGTGGTGGCGGAGTTGGTTCCGCTTGCCGACGCACGCGGGATCGACCTCGGCATGGCGGAAGCACAGCGGGCGCTCATCCAGGGGGAACCGGACTCGGTCGCGACGCTCGTGCGTAATCTGGTCGACAATGCCGTGCGCTACACGCCCCGGGGCGGCCGGGTCGATGTATCGGTGAGCGCACCCGGGGCGGCCGGCGATCCGGTGAAATTGAAGGTCGCCGACAATGGGCCGGGCATCGCGCCCGAGGAGCGCTCCCGGGTGTTCGACCGTTTCTACCGCCATCCCGGCACGCAGGTGCCTGGAAGCGGCCTGGGACTCGCCATCGTCAAGGCCATCGCCGACGCCCACGGAGCGGACATCGAGCTCGGCGAGGGGGAAGGCGGCCGCGGGCTGGCGGTAACGGTCTCGTTTCCAACGGGGTCGCAGACCTGACGTGCCGACGCGCCGGCGCGTCCCCCCGCAGTCAGCGTCGGCCCGGTGCCGGACCGCGCCTCATTTCGCGGTCTTCGACTTCAGCGCCAGCAAGAACTGCGCGATGGCGGCGCGGTAGGCCAGCCGGTCGGCCCTGGGCGTGAAATCGCTGCTGGCGTTGGCCGCAGTCAGCAGCTCGACTCGGTCGCCATAGAAGCGCAGCAGGTACGCCAGCTGCCGGGCATCGGCCGCGCGCGCACCGCCTCCGGCGAGTCCCTGCACGATCAGTACGGGCCGGACGATGCGCCGCACATTGCCGATCGGAGAGATCCGGCGCAGAAACTCGGCGGTCTGCGGGTCCTGCGGGTCGCCAAACCGCGCCGCGCGGAATTGACGTTGGAATTTGGGACCGTGGGCGACGTAGTCGGCGAGGTTGGCGATGCCATCGATGTCGATCGCCCCGAGCAGATGCCCATCAAACAAAGCCAGCGCGTTCACCGCCAGCCAACCGCCGTACCCGCGGCCCATCACCGCGATCCGGTGCACGTCGAACCCCGGCTGCAGACCGATCCAGACCATCAGCGCGCCGATGTCGCGGAGCGCATCCGTGCGATGGGTTCCGTCGGCGAGCGCGCGGAAGGCCCGCCCGTAGCCTGAAGAGCCGCGCACGTTCGGCGCGATCACCGCATAGCCGAGATCGTTGCTCACGAATTGCAGGAACGGCCGCCAACGGGGCCGGAACTGACCGGCGGCGCCGGCGTGCAGCACGATCAGCACCGGTGCGGGCCCGGGCCCGGGCGGCAGATAGACGTACGCGGACAGCATCCGCCAATGCCCGTCGACCCGGTCCCAGGTCGGATAGTGGATGAGCCGGCCCGTGACCGGCGCCGCGGTTGCCCGTGAGCCCGGGGTCCCGCGCGTCCAGCGCCGAACCAAACCGCGCCGGACGTCATAGACGTACGCTTCGGGCGGCTGCCAGCCGGACTCGAAGGTAAAGCCCAGGCGGTGCCCGGAATCGAACTGCAGGTTATCGATGACCCCATCGTGCCGCCGCCACGGAACCGCGACATCGAGCTGCAGCCGCCGATTGACCACATGCAGGATGCTGTGTCCGTCGTCATCCAGCGTATAGGCGATGTAGCGGCCATCGGGACTGGCCGCGAACGGCCCGACGCTCCAGGATGCCCGGGCCGAGAGCGCCCGCACACGTCCCGAAGCCTCGTCCAACTGCAGCAACCGCTCGTACCGCCCGTCCTGGTTCGAAACGAAATCGATCGCGGCTCCGCCGGGGGCGAAACGGGCGCAGCGGATGCGGGCCGCCGGGATGGGCAGCCGCCGCAGCTGGCCGTCGGCGATGCGCCCGAGATACAGCGACTCGTCGCCGGGCCCGACATCGTTCTTCAAGAGCACGTGCCGCCCGCCGCGCGACCAGTCGAGCAGCCGCCAGCGGCCGGCCAGCCCGCCGACCACCAGTCGCGCAACACCGCCCGCCGCGGCATCCGTGACGTAGACCGCCTCCCGATCGCCATCCGGGGTGGCGCCGAGAAACGCAATGCGCCGACCGTGCGTCGACCAGACGGGCAGACCGATCACCGGCTGGCCGGACACGAGCGTATGAGCGGCCGCATGCCGACCGATCACATGCCACACGGTACCGCGCGTCGATCGCTGCGCGTACAGCAATCGCGTACCCACGCGCGGGGCGATCGCCCACGGAATCCGGCCGGGCGCAACGGCGAGCGTGGCCGGCATGGCCCCCGGGGACGTGATCCGCCCCAGCAGATGCCGGCCCCGGTCGTGCACCCCGATCAGCATTCCGCCGCCCGGCAGCCAGCCGAGGAAGCGCGAGCCGCGCCAGCGCTGCGCACGGGCCAGACGGCGCATGATTTGCGGCGCGGGCGCCGGCATATCGCTGAAGTGCAGCGCACCACCCTGGCGGTCGAGGACGACCGCGGAGCGCGCCGCCGCGCACGACATGGGGCAAATAGCGAGTAGTGCCGTGGCGGCGAGCGCCCGGCCAGCCATTGTCGGGAAAGACATGTGCCTATGCTAACTCAACCCGTTACCATCTCCGCATGAACGATGAAGCGACCGCGCTGCCGACCCCAAGGCTGTGGCGCCATCCCGGCGGCATCACGGCCATCGATGCTGAATATCTCTATCCCGGCCACGCCGCCGCGCACGTCGTGCAGCAGGGCTCTCGGGCAGCGTTCGTCGACGTCGGCACCAACGATTCGGTGCCGTATCTTCTGGCGGGGCTGCGCGCGCTCGGCGTGGCGCCCGAGGCGGTCGAGTTCGTCCTGCTCACCCACGTCCACCTGGATCACGCGGGAGGCGCCGGACGGCTCATGAACGCGCTGCCCAATGCGCTGTGCGTCGTGCATCCACGCGGCGCGCCGCACATGATCGATCCGGCCAAGCTCATCGCCGGCGCCCGGGCCGTCTACGGTGCGGAACGCTTCGAGCGGCTGTACGGGCACATCGAGCCCATCGCCGCCGAGCGGGTCCGGATCACGCAGGACGACGAGCGCCTGAGCCTGGCGGGCCGGACCTTCGAGATCCTGCACACTCCCGGCCATGCGCTGCACCACCAAGCCTTCGTCGACCCGGCGCATCGCTGCGCGTTCACGGGCGACACATTCGGCATCTCGTACCGGGAACTCGACAGCGCGGCTGGCGCTTTCATCTTGCCCACCACCACCCCGACACAGTTCGATCCCGACCAGCTGTGCGCGTCCATCGACCGGCTGCTCGAGCGCAAGCCCGAGGCCCTGTACTTGATGCATTACAGCCGGGTCGTCGGCGTGCCGCGGCTCGGCGCATCTTTGCAGCATCAGATCCGGGAACTCGAGCGCATCGCGCGCGAGGCCGCCACGGCCCCGGATCGCGCCGCCGCCATCGGGGAAGCCATGTGGAAGCTCTGGCACGGGCTGGCCGTGAATCATGGCTGTCCAGTTGGGGCGGCTCGCCTGCGCGAGCTGCTCCGGGGAGATCTCGAACTGAACACTCGGGGACTCGTCCACTGGCTGGACACCCGCGCAAGATGAGCGGATAAAGACCTCGGTGAGTTCCGAAGGGCCCGGCGCGGCCTTAAGGATCACTTAAGATTGCCCGCTTATGCTCCGATGGTGGTGCATGGTGTTTCCAGACAACCGGTTTCGCAGAGGCTGATATGACCATGAGGAAAGTGTTTCGCAATCCGCTGATCGCCGTGGCGCTCGGCGTGCTGATCGGTGCCGCTCCGCTCGCCGCGATGTACAGCGTGCGCGCGGCCAACGCGGCGAACACCCCGCCGGAGGCGCTGACTTCCTCCATGCCGGGCAATGGCGTGGCGGTGCAGTTGCCGGACTTCTCCACGCTCGTCAAAAAATACTCCCGGGCGGTCGTGAGCATCAAGGTCGTGGAGAAAGCGCCGAATCCCGGGCCGCAGCAGGGCGAGGGCAGTCCGTTCGGACCCAACAGCCCGTTTGCGCCGTTCTTCCGCAACCTCCCGTACGAGCACCCGCAACCGGTCGAAGGCCTGGGCTCCGGGTTCATCATCCGCCCCGACGGCCTCATTCTCACCAATGCCCACGTGGTCGCCGGCGCCAGCAAGATAACCGTGGAGTTGCACAATCGGCGCGAGTACCCGGGTAAAGTCGTCGGCATGGACAAGATCTCGGACATCGCCGTCGTCAAGATTCCGGTCAACAACCTGCCGACGGTCAAGCTGGGCGACTCCAACAGCCTGCGGGTCGGTCAGTGGGTGCTGGCCATCGGCATGCCGTTCGGATTCGACTACACCGCCACCGCCGGCATCGTCAGCGCCAAGGGCCGCGTCCTGCCGAACTCCAACAAGTTCGACTACGTGCCGTTCATCCAGACCGACGTGCCGATCAATCCCGGCAACTCCGGCGGTCCGTTGTTCAACATGCAGGGCCAGGTGGTCGGCATCAACTCGGAGATTTACAGCCGCTCGGGCGGGTACATGGGCCTGTCGTTCTCGATCCCGATCAATGTGGCGCTGCACGTCGCCGATCAGCTGATCGCCACCGGGCACGTCAGCCGCGGCGAGCTCGGCATCCTCATCCAGCCGGTCAATCAAGTCACCGCCAACGCCTTCGGACTGCCGCAGCCCGAAGGCGCGCTCGTGACGCACGTCAATCCCGGCAGCCCGGCGCAGGCCGCCGGCCTCAAGAGCGGCGACGTGATTCTTGCGCTGAACGGCCACAAGATCGAGCGCATGACCGACCTGCCGGTTCGCGTGGCCAGCCTGACGCCCGGCACCGTGGTGCACCTGACCGTCTGGCGCAATCACGCCGAGCATCAGATCGCCGCCAAGCTCGGCGCGATGGGCAAGAACGGCACGCTGACGGCGAAGAATTCCCCGGGGCAGCCCGGCGGACGCTTGGGCCTGGTGGTTCGGCCGCTGACACGCAATGAGCAGCAGCAGAACGACGTGCGCGGCGGACTCGAGGTCGAAGGGGTCAGCGGCCCGGCGCTCGACGCCGGCATCCAACCCGGCGACATCGTCTTGTCCGCCAACGGTCAGCGTGTCTCGACGCCCGACCAGCTGAACGCGATCGTGAACCACGCCAAGGACGGTGACGTCGCATTGCTGGTCAAGAACGGCGACGTCACGACGTTCGTGCCGGTTCAAGCGCAGTAACCCCGCCGGGGTCCGGCCGAGGGGCTCGTCGCTGTCGCGACGAGCCCCTTTTGTTTTCCGGGGAGCGCCGCGCCCCCCGCTCACCCGCAAGTTATTTCTTGACCGTCCACTTGAACAGGGGGCGCGGAACGGTATGCAGTCCGGGCCGCAACCGGCTGAAGTAGGCGGCAACGATGCGGATGTCGGTCGCGCTCAGCGAGGCGGCCATCGCATTCATGATCGGGTTCTTGCGATAGCCGGTCTGGTACTCGCGCAGAGCCCGGATCAGGTAGCTTTCGTGTTGGCCCGCAAGCGTCGGGTACATCGGCGCGACCCCGATGCCGTTGCTGCCGTGACAGGAGGCGCAGACCGCCGCCTGCGCGGGCATTCGGGAAGCCGGGACCGGCCCGGCCGTCACCGGCTTGCCGGCGAGGTACGCGGCCACATCGCGCATCTGCCGAGGATCGAGCGAGAGCGCCTGCAGGTGCATCGTCGGATACGCGCGTGCGCCGCTGCGATATTCCTTCAGCGCGTCGTATAGATATTGGGCCGACTGCCCGCGCAACCGCGGCACATTGTAATCGGGATAGGCGTTGCGGTATCCCTTGATCCCGTGACAGCCCAGACAGGTGTAGCCGATAATCTTGCCTTCTCTCGCGTTGCCGAGCGGCGGCTGTTGAGCCGAGGCCGACGCGGCGAGAGCTCCGCAAGAGAGCGCGACGATCGCCGTAGCGAGACGCACGCCCGAACGCACAGGTAGACGCAGCCAAAGTTCCGACATCGCGACCTCCGGCCAAGTGCGCAAACTAGCCTCTAATCTTATCGGACCGGCTGGCTCGGACGCCAGCCGAGCGCTGGTGCGCCCGCGCCGCGCCGCGCCATGATCGGACTCATTCAGCGTGTGACGCGCGCCGAAGTGAGCGCCGGGGGACGTCCCCTGGGGGCGATCGGGCCGGGCATGCTGGCCTTGATCGGGGTAAAACGGGAAGACGAGCCCCGCGACGCGGACCGGCTTCTCGAGCGGCTGCTGAGCTATCGCATCTTCGCCGATGAGAACGACCGGATGAACCGCTCGCTGGCCGAGACGGCGGGCGGGCTGCTGCTGGTGCCACAGTTCACGCTGGCCGCCGATACCGCCCGCGGCAGCCGCGCGGGATTCAGCACCGCGGCGCCACCGGCGCAGGCGAGAGTGCTGTTCGCGTATCTGCTGGAGCGGGCCCGAGCCCGGCACGCGCCCGTGGCGGCCGGCGAGTTTGGTGCGCACATGCAGGTAACGCTGGTCAATGACGGTCCGGTCACGTTCTGGCTTGGCACCTGAGCCGGCGGAAACATCCGGACTTTCCCTTACCTTGCGGGGCCAAACTTTCTCGGCCCTCCGGGCCCAATTGGCCTATCATCCGCATCTGGTGTTCTTTCATGTTCGCGTAAACGGAGTCCAGAGCTTATGGATTTCGATTTCAAGACCCTGCTGGTCATCCTGGTCGTTGTCCTCATCATCTTCGGTGGCAAGAAATTGCGCAGCATCGGCGATGACTTGGGACACGCCGTGCGGGGCTTCAAGAGAGCGATGAACGAAGGCGAGAGGGACGAGACCGATGCCTCAGCCGGATCCCGGCAGATTCGCTCTGAAGGTACCGACGCCGAGTTTTCCGAGACGAAAACAAGCAGCCAGGCCTCCAAGACCGGTCGCGACGCCTGAGGCTCAGGACGGGAGGGCCGGACCGCGCAGCCGCGGCGGCTGTGAGGGGTGGCCTATGGGCCCCCGCCCGCCATCTGCCCTGAAGCGCCATGTTCGACTTCAGCTTTGCCGAGATCCTGATCATCTTCGTCCTGGCCCTGATCGTTCTGGGCCCGGAGAAACTTCCCACCGTCGTGCGCCGAGTGGGTCGCTGGGTGGGGCGGGCGCGCGCCATGGCGCGTCAGTTCCAGGAGCAGCTCGAAGAGGAAATCGATCTCGAGGGCCGGCACCGCGGCGCTTCGCCGGCACAGCCCACCCCGGAGGAACCGGCGGCGATGGACCCCACCGAGACGGCCGAACCGTTCGAGCCGGGAACGGATGCGCCGCCGAGCGGCGAGCGCCCGGCCGATGCGCCGGTTTCGGCGGCCGAGTCCGCCGAAGCGCCCGAGAGCCCCGCCGCCGTGCAGCCGCATGAGCCCCGAGTCTGAAACACTGGCCGAAAGCTCGCTGATTTCGCATCTGCTCGAGCTGCGCGAACGGCTGATCCGCGCGCTCATGGCGATCGGATTGCTCTTCATCCCCTGTGCGATCTACGCCAAGCGGCTCTTCACGCTGGTCGCGCAGCCGCTGCTGAGGATGCTGCCGAAGGGCGGCGGCCTGATCGCCACCGGCGTGGCGGCGCCGTTCACGACGCCCTTCAAGCTCGCCTTTTTCGTTGCGTTGTTCGCAGCCATGCCCTACGTGCTGTATCAGGTCTGGGCGTTCATCGCGCCGGGACTGTACCGGCACGAGAAACGCTTTGCGCTGCCGCTGCTGATCTCCTCGGTCGTCCTGTTCTACCTTGGAATGACCTTCGCGTATTTCGCGGTGTTTCCGGCGATCTTCCACTTTTTCGCCAGCACCACGCCCAAGGGCGTGGCGATGATGACCGACATCACGCAGTACCTGGACTTCGTCCTGGTGATGTTCTTCGCCTTCGGCATCGCGTTCGAGCTGCCGGTCGCGGTGGTGCTGCTGGTGGCGATGAACGTCGTGACCGTGGAGAAGCTGCGCTCGATGCGCGGATACGTGCTGCTCGGGGTATTCATCGTGGCGGCCTTCGTCACCCCGCCCGACGCCATCTCGCAGTCGATCATGGCGCTGCCGATGTACTTGCTGTTCGAGGTCGGCGTGCTCATGGCGCGCATCCTGGTGCGACGCAAGAGCGAGCCGGCCGAGGACGAATCGGGCACGGCGCCCTGACCGGGCGGCCGGCGAGCCGGCACAAGAAGTCCAAAGCGGGGGAGCGATGCATTCGACCGACGCCGATCGAGCCGTGGGCGCGCCGCGCGCAACCGAGCGAACCCTGTTCGGCCACCCCCGGGGCCTCGCGACTCTGTTCTTCACCGAGATGTGGGAGCGGTTCACCTACTACGGCATCCAGTCGATCCTGATTCTGTTCATGGTGGCCTCGAGCGGGCGCGGCGGGCTCGCCTTCGGGGACCGCAGCGCCAACGCGATCGCGGGACTGTACTTCGGCGGTACTTTCCTGCTGTCGCTCATCGGCGGTTGGGTGGCGGACCGACTGATCGGTGGCCGGCGGGCCGTGCTCGCCGGCGGCGTGCTGATCATCCTGGGCAATGCGCTGCTCGCCTCGGGCGGCACCCGGCCGTTCTTCCTCGGCCTGATCTTCAACGTCCTCGGCGTGGGACTGCTCAAGCCGAACGTCAGCGCCACGGTCGGGGAACTCTATCCGGAAAGCGGCTCGCGGCGGGACGCGGGCTTTTCGCTCTTCTACGTCGGCATCAACATCGGCTCGCTGTTCGGCCCGATGTTCGTGCCGGTGGTGGCCCACGCGTATGGCTGGCACGCGGGCTTCGTGCTTCCAGCCCTCGGCATGCTGTTCGGTGTGGTGCAGTTCCTGGCCACGCGGCGCTATCTAGGCCGCGCCGGCGCGGCCCCGGCGGTCACCCGGCGCCGCTCCTGGCTCGCGCTGTGGATTCTGACCGTCGGCATCGCCGCCATCACGGCGGTGATGCTGACAGGCCGCATCGCCGTCAATCCCGTAGCACTGTCCGAAGCGATCTCGTGGATCGTTGGCGTCCTGATGGCCGGCTATCTGCTGTACATGGCATGGTTTGGCGGCCTGGATCGCGAGGAGCGCGGCCGGGTGTTCGCAATGCTCGCGCTGTTCACCGCCTCCACAGTGTTCTGGATGGCGTACATGCAGATGTTCGGGTCCTTCACTCTGTTCGCGCAGCGCTACACCGACCGCAACGTCTTCGGCTGGCACATGCCGGCGGGCGACATGCTGGCCATCGACCCGATCTTCATCATCGCGCTGGCGCCGGTGTTCGCGGCGTTGTGGGTGCGGCTCGGACGCAGCGGCCGCGATCTGTCCTCGCCGGCGAAGTTCGCGTGGGGACTGCTGCTGATGGGCGCCGGCATGTTGGTGATGTATGCGGCGGCGCTGCGCGTGACGCGGGGCGAGAGGGTTTCGCCGCTGTGGCTCGCGGCCACCTACTTCCTCAACGCCTGCGGCGAGCTGTGTCTCTCGCCCGTCGGCCTGTCATCCACCACCAAGCTGGCGCCCAAGCGCTTCGCCGGACAGACGATGGGGCTGTGGTTTCTCACGATCTCGCTCGGCAGCATCCTGGCCGGGCTGTTCTCCGGCGACTATGACGCGCACGACCTCGCGACGTTGCCGGCGCTGTATCTGCGGCTGTTCTGGTGGAGCATCATCGGCGGTGCGCTCATGCTGCTGATCACACCGCCGGTGAAACGGCTGATGGCGGGTGCCGAGTGAGCGGCGCAGCATCGGCGCCATCGCCGCAGGCACAGCCCTGGTGACGATCAGCGGCGGGCTCGCGACCCGTTCGGTGCTGACTCTGCCGCCGCGCGCCGCGCCGCGGAGCCTGAGGCGCGTCGCGGCTCACGCCAGCGCCTGCTCCAGCGCCCGGGTCAGCGGCTTGAGGAAGAACGCGTCGGCGGGCACCAGAGACGGCTCGACCCCGTGCCGGCGCAGAGTCGCGGCGACCCGCGGGCCCACCGCCGCGACCAGGGTGCGCCGCAACGCCGCCCGCGCCGCCTCTTCGGAGGCCACGGCGATCAATCGCTCGACCTGCGCGGAACTGGTGAAAGCGATGGCATCGATGCCGCCGGCACCGAGCTGCGCCAACAGTGTGCGGACGGCCTGGTCGTCGGCGGCATCCGCATACTCGTACGGCGCCACGGTCGCGACCTCGGCGCCCGCGGTGCGCAGGAAATCGATCAGCGGACGATTCGGCTCGGTGCCGTAGAGTTGTACGGCCACACACCGTCCGCGCAGATCGAGCGAGCGCAAGACCGCGATGACTCCCTCCGTCGTCGGCAGCTCGGCGGCGATGTCGGATTTCGTCCCGAGCTCGCGCAAAGCCTTGCCGGACTTCGGGCCGCGGGTGATGGCCCGTACGTTGCCGAGCGCTGCGCGAAATGGGGCGCGCAGCGCCGGCTCGTGCCGCTCGATGCACGAGAGAATACGCCGTAGTCCCTCCCCGGTGAGCAGGATCAGGTCGTCGAATTCGCCGGCCACGAAGCGGCGGCACCACGCAAGCACCGGCGCGGGATCAGGCGCATCGCGAATCGCCACCAGCGGACAGCGGATCACCCGCGCGCCGCGCCGCTCGAGCAGCGTGGCGAACACCTCGAGCTCGCGGCTCTCGGGCACCGCGATCGTTCGGCCGCTGAGGAGCTGGTTAGTCATGGCCGCCGATATTACCGGCAGCCGGTGCAGCGTGCCGTCGCGCGGATTTTATTCGCCCTCAGCGACCCGAGCCTGGACGGGCTGTGGACGCGGTGCGCGTTGGGCCTTTGAAGGAATCGGATTCTCGCAAACCCGGTGGAGTGGGCGAGCCGCGGGATAAACGCCCGCGATCGCGCCGGCGCTTGACGCGCAGGTCTATTATCGATCGAATGCCGGGTTGATCGCGCTCGACGCGGGACATACCATCGAACGGTTTGCGCCGCGGATTCGCGTGGCCGAATGAACCGTGTGGGCCCAGCGGGCTCTAAGTAATGCGAATCTGATGGACTATACTCGATGCCATGGTACCGAGCGGCCGAATCAAGCACGTTGCGCATGAGATGACGGTTGCCCTCGCGCGCGTGCCGCTTACCCGGGATTCACAGACCGGACCGGGCTTCCAGCCGCTCTAGTGTGATGATCGGTTCCATAACTATCGGCAAACCCGTGAGCGTCGGCGCGTAGCGACATGCGACTCTGCGAACGCGCAATGAAAATCTTTGGTGCGACCCGCGGGATCGGCATGCTGAGCGCGCTAGCGGCGCTGGCCCTTTCGGCCTGTGCGCACCCATCCTCGAATCAGACGGAGATCCGGGCGAAGCTGCTGGCTGCCCAGGTGAACCAACTGGGCGCCCAGGCGAGACAACTGGCCGACCGGGCGACACGAGCGGCCATCCGCGCGACACAGCCGACGGTGCTGGCGACGAAACCGCGGCACCCCGGTCTGCGCAACACGTCTTCCGGGAACGCCTGTCCGTCCGCATCGTCGCTGGTGCCGCCGTCGAACCCGATTGCGCCCCTTCCCCGGGGTTGCGTGCGCAGTCTCGCGCGCCACCCGCGCCGCATGTTTCGCGACATCGAGCGGCGGACGTTCGACTACTTCTGGGACACGGCCAATCCGTTCACCGGGTTGAGTCCCGATCGTTGGCCGTCCCGCGGCCCCTCGAGTATTTCGGCCGTGGGTTTCGCGTTGACGGCCGACGTGATTGGAGCCTACCGCGGGTACGTCAGCCGGCGAGCCGCCGCCGCGCGGGTCCTGAAGGTTCTCTCTTTCCTATGGAGTCTTCCGCAGGGATCCGGACACCGGCGAGACGCGGGTTATCATGGCTTCTTCTACCACTTCCTCAACATGCGCACGGGCCTGAGGTATCGCAACAGCGAGCTCTCGACCATGGATACCACCCTGCTCATGGCCGGTGTTCTGACAGCCGGAGAGTACTTCGATCGCGACACTCCGACGGAGCGGCGGATTCGGCGGCTGGCCAATCGGCTGTACCGGCGGGTCAATTGGCGCTGGGCCGCGCCCGGCGCCAGCGGACTGGTCAGCATGGCCTGGTATCCGGGCCCCGGCTTTTCCAAGTGGCGGTGGCACGGCTACAACGAGGCGTCCATCCTCTACATCCTCGGCCTGGGCTCGCCCACGCACCCGTTGCGCAAGAATGCCTGGAAGGCGTGGAGCGCCACCGACAAGCGCCATCTGCGCGGTCTCGGCGGTCTGACCCTGCTGTCCTTCGGTCCGCAGTTCGGCTATCAGTACACGGCGGCGTGGGTCGATCTGCGTGGGATCGCCGACTCGTTCATGCGCTCGGAGGGAGAAACGTACTTTTTGAACGCCACGATCGCGACACTGGTGCAGCGCAGATACGCCATCATCAACCCGAAGGGCTGGGCCGGCTACGGCCGCAACATCTGGGGATTCACGGCCTGTGATGGACCGGGATACGTCCGTGCCCCCTATCACGGTCGAATGCGCCAGTTCTACGGCTATGCCGCGCGCGGCATCACCAAGAACAATGTCGACGACGGCACGATCGCACCGACCGCGGCGATCGGCTCTCTGCTGTTCGCCCCAAGGTACGTGACCGAGGCGACGCAGGCGCTTCTGCGCCGATACGGCGACATGATCTACACCCGTTACGGGTTCCTCGATTCGTTCAACCCCAGCTTCACCGATGCCAAGCTGGCTCAGACCGGCCACGTCGTGCCCGGCCGCGGCTGGGTCGACGGCGCCTTCCTCGGCATCGACCAGGGTCCAATCATCGCGATGATCGAGAACGAGCGCAGCCACCTGATCTGGCGAGTCATGCGTCGCAACCCCTACATTCGCGCCGGCCTGCTGCGCGCGGGCTTCACCGGCGGTTGGCTGAGCCGCGTGCAAGCGCGCGCCGCGCGCCGGGATGAGCGGCGAGTACGCTCAAGACACCGCGGCGCACGACCCGCCGCCGCACCCTCACGCCGCACGCCGGTCTTCAAACGGAACTGGTCCGACCGCGGATGAGATCCGCGGCCTTCTCCGCGATCATGATCGTCGGCGCATTCGTGTTGCCGCTGACCAGGGTCGGCATGATCGATGCATCCACGACTCGCAGTCCTTCGACGCCCCGGACCCTCAGCTCGGCATCCACCACCGCCAGCGCATCGGCTCCCATCCTGCACGTCCCCACCGGGTGGTACTCGGTCTCCGCGGCTGCGCGCACGTAGTCCGCCAGCGCCTTGCGGTCACGACATCCGGCGCCGGGAAACACCTCGGCGCCCAGATAAGGACGAAATGGCGTCTGTGCGTAGATGTCGCGGGCCCGCCGAATGCCCTCGACGAGCGGCGCGAGATCCGCGGGCTCGGAGAGATAGGCCGGATCGATACGCGGCGCGGCGGCGGGATCGGCGCCGGCGAGGCGGATCGTCCCGCGGCTTGCGGGACGCAGGTAACAGACATGCACAGTCATGCCGGCACCGGGCATTCGGCGCCGGCCATGATCGACGACGTAGGCCGGAATGAAATGTAGCTGCACATCCGGGGCGAACGCATCGGCGCCACAGCGCAAAAACGCGCCGGCCTCCGCAATGTTGCTCACGCCCGGCCCGCTCTTGAGCAAGACGTAGCGCACAGCGGTGAGCGCCGCGCCAATCCCGCGCGCCGCGTGATCGAGCGTCACGGGTTTCGCGCAGGCATGGATGACGTGAACGTCCAGGTGATCCTGCAGGTTGCGGCCGACACCCGGCAAGTCGTGGTGGACCCGGATGCCGTGCGCCCGGATCTCATCGGCCGGCCCGATGCCTGACAGGAGCAGCAGTTGCGGTGAATTGATCGCGCCGCCGGCGAGCAGCACCTCGCGCGCCGCGTGCGCCTCGGCCGCCCGGCCGGCGATCGCATAGCTGACACCGACCGCGCGCGGCCCGCTCAACAGAACGCGCAGAACGTGCGCCCCCGTCATGACTGTCAGGTTGGGCCGGCGGGCGACGGGATGCAGATAGGCGCTCGCCGCGCTGCAGCGCATTCCGGCCTTCTGCGTCACCTGGTAGAGTCCCGCTCCGGCCTGCTGGCGGCCGTTGAAATCCGGATTGCGGGCAATTCCGCCGGCCACGGCGGCCTCGACGAACACGTGGCTCAGCGGATTGGTGTAGCGGCGCTCACAGACGGTCAGTGGACCCGCACAGCCATGCAGCTCGTCACAGATCGCTTCGTTGTTCTCGCTGCGACGGAAGTAAGGCAGGACGTCCTGGTAGCCCCAGCCGGCGTTGCCGAGATCGCGCCAGTGGTCGTAATCCCCGGACTGCCCACGGATGTAGACCATCGCGTTGATCGAGCTCGATCCGCCGAGCGTCTTGCCCCGCGGCCAGAACAAACGCCGGCCGCTCAGGTGCGCCTGCGGTTCCGTCTCGTAGAGCCAATTCACATCCGGAGTCGCCAGACGGCCGATGCCCGCGGGCATGTGGATCAAGAACGATTCGTCCCGACCGCCTGCCTCCAGCAGCAGCACGCGCGCCGTCGGATCGGCGCTCAGCCTGTTGGCGAGGACACAGCCCGCCGAGCCGGCGCCGACGATGATGTAATCGTATGTCGCGACCATCTCCCCTCCCCGACGGAGGCATGATACGCCCGCCGCGATCAGCCGAACTCTGCCGCGTCGGGTCGAGCGCGGCGACTACGCATTCACCACATTGTCGCGGCGGGGCCTGCCACGGGTCGCGGCTCGGCGCGATTCCGGCGCGGACCCGCGCGTCACGCTTACGTTGCGCCGGGGTACGCTGGGGTTTGATCCGGGCCTGCTTCATCACCGTGCGTCCGCGAGACGTCCTGCGAAGAGCGTCCCGAGGCCCCTACGGCCCGGCCGGCGCCCGCCGCCGCTTCAGGAAGGGCAGCGCCACCGGGATCAGCGAGACCACGATGATGAGGATGGTGACGAGCCCGAAGTTGTGCCGGACGAGCGGCACGTTGCCGAAAAAATACCCGCCCCAGAGCAGCAGCAACACCCACGCGAAGCCGCCCAGGACGCTGTAGAGCTGAAAGCGCGCGTAGGGCATGCGTCCGACGCCGGCGACGAAGGGCATACAGGTGCGGATGACGGGGATGAAGCACGAGACGACGACGGCCTTGCCGCCGTGACGCTGGAAGAACGCCTCGGTCCGGCGCAGGTATTCGACCCTCAGCAGCCGGTAGCGGCCGCTGAACGCGGGCGGCCCGATCCGCCTTCCGACGCCGTAGTTGACCGCGTAGCCGAGCACGGCGGCCAGACCCAACACCAGCGAGGCCAGCGGCGCGCTCAGCCTGCCCGTCGTGTCCACGGCGGCGAGTGTTCCAACGCCGAACAGCAGCGAATCCCCGGGCAGAAAGACCGCCACCACGAGCCCGGTCTGCGCAAAGATGATGCTGAACAGGATCGGATAGGTCCAAATGCCGACCGCGGCCAGCAGCGCCGCCAGATGCCGGTTCAGGTGCAGAACGAGGTCGATGAGCCACGCGATCATGGTGCGAGTTTAACGGGCATGGTGCTCGAGCCACAGTCGCGGATCGACCGGCTGGGTGCCGTGGCGGATGCCGAAGTACAGCTCCGGTCGGCTCGCGCCCCCGGTGTCGCCCGCCGCCGCGACGACCTGTCCGGCCGCCACCTGCTGCCCGACCTGCGCATCGAGATGATCATTGTGGCCGTAAAGGCTCATATATCCACCGCCGTTATCGATGATGATCAGCAGGCCCAGGCCGGCCAGCCAGTGGGCATAGACCACCCTCCCGGCGGCCACGGCGTGGACCGGCGCGTCGAGCTGTGTGGCGATGAGATCCCCGTCCCAGCGCAAGCTGCCGGCCCGCGGCTGGCCAAAGCGTGCGATGAGCCGTCCGGCAACGGGCCAGGGCAGGTGTCCCTGCAGCCGGGCAAAGCGCTGATGCGGCCGCTCGGCGGGCATGCGGGCCTCGGCCCGCCGCAACGCCGCGAGCAGCGACATCAGGCCCCGTCGCTGAGCGCGCAAGCGCAGCAGGCGCTGCGCGCGCGTGCGCGTACGCCCGGCAATGTCCGCCAGCACCTGGCGGCGCTGCGCGCTGGCGCGCTCGAGGGCGCTGAGCTGTTTTTGCCGCTGGCGCTCGAGCCCGGCGAGCTGAGCATCGGCGGCGCTCAACTGCCGGTCCAGCCGAGCAATATGCCGCAGGTCCGCCTCGATGGCGTGGATGGCCTCGGCCCGCTGGCGGCCAAAATAGCTGTAGTAGGCGAACATCCGCTGCATGCGTCCCGGATTGCCGTGATTCAGCAGCAGCGTGAGCGCGCCTTGTCCTCCGATCAGATAGGCCGAACGCAATTCCGCCGCCAAGGCGTGGCGCGTGCGCTCCAGCTGTTCCTGGCGCGAGCGCCGGCGCGCCGCCAGCCGTGCGCGCCGCGCGGCGTCGACGGCCCGCTCGCGGCGGAGTGCGGCAAGCGCCTCCCGGGCCGCCCCCGCGGACTGCTCGGTGGCGCGCAGCTGGCGGGTGAGGCGACTCTGCTCGATGCGCGACTGATCGACCTGGCGGACGATGCGCGCGATCTGAGCCTGAACGGCCTGCAACTGCGCCTGAGCCCGGCGTGCCGCCAGCTGGGGTGCGACACGGCCCCTGGCGGGCACAGTCGCGAGCAGCGCGAGCGCGAGCGTAAGGACCCACGACCCGGGGACCGGGGCACGGAGCCGAAGAGACATGCCGGATTGCATTGGGGCGCTATAATGCGCGACCTTTTGGCGCCCGATATCATCTTCTTCTCTATTTATTTCCACTGGCATTGCTGTGTTTACCGACAATCTCGCCCACTATAGCGATCTGCATCCTCTGTTGGTTTGGGGAACCGCCGCAGTGGCGGTCGTCGCGATCGTGGTCGAGATCCGGGCTCGATCCGAGAGTTTCGCCTCCGTGTCGCCGCAAGAAGCCATCCAGCTGATGAATCGCGGCGCGCTGGCCATCGATCTGCGGCCGGAGGGGGAATTCGCGGACGGACACGTGCCGGGCGCGCGCCGCATGGACGGGGAACAGGTTCTCAAGGCCGCAGAGCTGCTGAAGAAGCACCAGGGTAAATCGCTGATCGTGTGCTGCAAAACCGGCTCGCTGGCCGCGGCCGCGGTGCGCCAGCTGCGCGAGCAGGGTTTCGCGCAGGCGGTGACCCTGCGCGGCGGCCTGTCCGCGTGGCGCGCCGAGCACCTGCCGGTGGAGAAACAGGCGGGCGGCGGCACATGAGCGGGCCTCCGGTGCTCCTGTACGCCACGAGCTGGTGCCCATACTGTGAGCGCGCGCGGCGCCTGCTGCGGGAAAAAGGCGCCACCGTGCGGGAAATCGATGTAGATGCGTCGCCGAAGGCGCGCGCCGAGATGATCGCGCGCAGCAGGCGGCATACCGTACCGCAGATTTTCGTCGGCGAGAGGCATATCGGCGGTTGTGACGATCTCTATGCGCTCGATGCCCGTGGCGGCCTCGAGACACTTTTGAACAGCGGAGTTTGAACCATGGCGAATGAAGCCGCCGGCATCGCGCCGGCACCCGAAGCGACCACCGGCCCGATCCTTCACCTGCAGCACGTGTACCTCAAGGACTGCTCGTACGAGGCCCCGGATGGACCGCGCGGCGAGGGCAACTGGAACCCGCAGATCAATCTGGATCTGCAGACCGGCGTGACGGAACTTTCGCCGGAGATCCAGGAAGTGGTACTGACCGTGACCGTATCCGCCAAGCAGGGCGAGAAGACGGCCTTCCTCGTCGAGGTCAAACAGGCCGGCGTGTTTTTGCTGCGCAACCTGTCGGAAGAGGACACCAAGCGCGCGTTCGGTGCAATCTGCCCGAGCGTGCTGTTCCCGTATGCCCGGGCTCAGGTCTCTCACCTGATCACTCAGGGGGGCTTCCCGCAGCTGCTGCTGCCGCCGGTGAACTTCGACGCACTGTTCGCCGCGAACGCGAATCAGAATTCGCAGGACGCACCGGCCAGCCCTCAGCCGAATTGACGGACATCGCGGCTGCGCCGACCGTGAGCGCCCCTTCCGCGAGCGGCCCGCCGGTTGCCGTGCTCGGGGCGGGCTCGTGGGGAACGGCGCTCGCGATTCAGTTCGCGCGCTGCGCCCGGCCGACCCGCCTTTGGGGCCGCGATCGGGCGCAGCTTGCGGACATGGCCCGGCAGCGGCGCAACGAGCGCTACCTGCCCTCGGCCACCTTCCCGGAGGCATTGCAGATCGAGCCTGATCTTGCCGCGGCGGTGGCTGGCGCCCGTGATCTGCTGATCGCCGTACCCAGCCACGCCTTCCGTGATCTCTTGACCCGGGCGCTCCCGCTGCTCGGGCGGGATACGAAACTGGCCTGGGCCACCAAGGGGTTCGAGCTCCCCTCGGGCCTGCTGCCGCATCAAGTCGCACGCGAAGTGCTCGAGCCTGGCCGCTCCGTAGCGGTTCTGTCGGGGCCGACGTTCGCGCGCGAGGTCGGCGGCGGCCTGCCGACCGCGATGACCATCGCCTCCGCGGACCGCGCCTTCGCCGCCTCGCTGGCGAAAGATCTGTCGTCGGAAAACTTCCGGGCCTATACCTCGAGCGACATTGTGGGCGTCGAGGTCGGCGGCGCCGTCAAGAATGTGCTGGCAATCGGCGCAGGGCTCTCGGACGGACTGGGCCTGGGCGCCAACACGCGGGTCGCCCTGATCACGCGGGGGTTGGCTGAAATGATGCGGCTCGGCGTCGCGCTCGGCGCGGGGCGCGAGACCTTCATGGGCTTGGCCGGGCTCGGTGACCTGGTGCTCACCTGCACCGACGATCAGTCACGTAACCGACAGCTGGGACTGCAGATTGCGGCCGGCCGCACACCGCGGGAGGCGCTCGCGGCCATCGGTCAGGTGGTGGAAGGCTACCCGGCGGCGCGGGCGCTGCACGACGTCGCCGCCCGGCACGGCGTGGAGATGCCGCTCAGCGAGAGCGTGTATCGCGTGCTCTACGCGGGCGTCACGCCTCGCGAGGCCGTCCGGGGGCTGATGACCCGCCCCATCAAGTCCGAGCTGGAGTAGACGGCCGACGCCGGACTCAGCCGTGATGCCAC
This sequence comes from Steroidobacteraceae bacterium, assembly GCA_027456605.1. Lineage (GTDB taxonomy): Bacteria > Pseudomonadota > Gammaproteobacteria > Steroidobacterales > Steroidobacteraceae > 13-2-20CM-66-19. The sequence goes on from DAIDUQ010000013.1 coordinate 38,831, forward strand.
AGGGCTCGCGCCGCCCCGAACACGGCGCCGAGCACCAGCAACAGGGTGGGGCCACCGGACAGCGCAAAGCCGAGGCTGCGGGTCTTCGGATCCTTCACGTAGGCAAAGAAGTACACCAGCCGGCCGATCAAATAGAGAATGCCGAGGCCCGCCGCGACCGCCGGGCTCAGATCGCGGGCGAAGATCCACATCGCCGGCACCCACATGACCAGAAGCTCGAGCGTGTTCATCTGAACCCGGTAGTAACGCTCGAACATCTCGTGGCCGCTCGTTGCCGGCGCGGCGACACCGAAGCGGCCGCGCGCCCGGCCGACGGCGGCACCGAAGGCGAAGAACTCCAGCAGTGCCAAAGCCATCACCAGGTATACCAGCGCCATGCGGGCCTCCGAATTCGCCAGGATCAATACGGGGCATCGGTCCGCTCGTGAGCGGAGCGCTATTGTGCCGGTTTCCGGCCTTCCGTGCGTCCCTTCGAGCACGGGTCTGGATCTGCACGCCAGGAGCGTCGATGGCACAATGGCGGCCATGGAAAAGACTCGGGGATATGCTCATCGGCTGGATCTGCGCACCGGTGTGGCCCCTGTCTGGAAGGCGCTCACCGATCCGCGGCTGCTCACCCAGTGGTGCTCGCCGGATGCCGCCATCAGCGCCCGACCCGGCGGCCTGTTCCGCGCATGCATCGACCGGATGACCGAGCTGGAGGCCTGCATCGACGTGTTCGAGCCGGGCAAGCGGCTGCGGCTGATCTACCTGCCGTCGGCCGCTCTGCCGCCGGCCGATAGCGCGCTGGTCGACGATTTCATCCTCGAGGCGGCCCGTTCGGGAACGATCCTGCGGCTGCTCGGCTCGGGCGTGCCGGGCGAATCGGCATGGGACCTCCCCTATCTGCGGCACCGCAACGGCTGGCAGGCCGCACTGGTGCGACTCAGAGCCCTGCTCGATTCAGCGAGCGATCGGGAGGAGCCTTGACGGCATTCTTACTGCGCGCCCTGGTCAGTGCGCTCGGTCTGTGGGCGGCCACGCGCTGGGTTCCCGGCATCCGCATCGACAATGCGGGAACACTGATACTGGCCGGCCTTCTGCTCGGCATCGTCAACGCGATCGTCCGGCCCGTCGTCATTCTGCTGACACTGCCGTTGACGGTGCTGACGCTGGGTATATTCCTGCTGGTGATCAATACCGCCATGCTGGCGCTGGTGGCCTGGATACTTCCCGGTTTTCACCTCACCGGCGGGTTTTGGACAGCCTTCCAGGCGGCGCTCATCGTCTGGGTGGCTGGCTGGCTCGCCTCCTGGCTGATCGGACCGAAGGGCCGGATCGAGATTCACATCCATCGACCCTGAGACCGTGGCCCCGCGCGAGCGGTGCGATAATGCCGAGTCCACCCGGCCTTGGGCTTGATCCACGAAGACGCAATGATCCCCGAATCGACCGCGCCCCCCGAATCGCTCCGCCTGAAGTTCTGCGGCCTGCACTTTGCCTCGCCCATCGTCCTGCTTTCCGGCTGCGTCGGGTTCGGCGAGGAGTACACGCGTATCGAGGGCTTCTCCAACCGCGATGCCGGCGCGGTGGTGCTCAAAGGCACGACTCTGGCGCCGCGGCTCGGCAACCCGGCCCATCGCGTGTATGAGACGCCGGCTGGCCTGCTCAACGCGATCGGTCTGCAGAACCCCGGCACGGAACAGGTGATCGCGCGCATTCTTCCGGAGCTGGACTTCGGCGAGACACGCTTCATCGCCAACGTGTCCGGCTCGACGGTAGAGGAATACGCCGAGATCACCCGGTTGTTCGATCAGTCCCCGATCGACGCGATCGAGATCAACATTTCTTGTCCCAACGTCAAGGAAGGCGGCGTCGCCTTCGGCAATTATCCCGACATGTCGGCGCAGGTCGTGGAAGCGTGCCGGCGTGTCACCGGCAAGCCGCTCATCACCAAGCTTTCGCCGAACCAGACTGACATCCGCGAGAATGCCCGCCGCTGCATCGAAGCGGGCACGGATGCGCTGGCGGTGATCAACACCGTGATGGGCATGGCCATCGATGCGCACAGCCGCCGCCCGGTGATCGGCAACATCCAGGGAGGGCTCTCGGGGCCGGCGATCAAGCCGATCGCGCTGCTGAAGGTGCACCAGGTCTACGACGTGGCGCGCAAGCACGGCATTCCCATCATCGGTCAGGGCGGCATCACGACGGCCACCGATGCGATCGAGTTCCTGGTCGCGGGCGCGAGCGCCGTCGGGGTCGGCACCGCGCTCTTTTACGACCCGATGGTCTGCAAGCGCATCAATACCGGCATCGCCGAGTATCTCGGCGAGCACGGCTTTGCCGGTGTCGCGGAGCTCACCGGTACGCTGCGCGTGTGAGGCCGGCTCTGCGCGCCGTGAATCGCGGCCGCCGCGGGCTCAGGACTCGTCCGCGTCCGATGTGCCACCCTTGTCGCCCGGAATCTCCAGCGACAGCTCCTTCAGCTTGCGCGTCAGGGTGTTGCGGCCCCAGCCGAGAAGCTTCGCGGCTTCCTGGCGGTGCCCCTGCGTCTGCTTCAGGGCGGCGCGGATCAGGGTGCGCTCGAATTCCGGCAGCGCCAGATCGAGCAGCGCGCCCTCGCTACTTACAGCCACCCGTTCGGCCCAGGCGGCCAGGGTACGCTGCCATTCGCTCTGCGGGATCGCTGCGCCGGCGACGATCTCCTGCGGCAGGTCTTCCGCCCGAATCTCGCTGCCGGGCGCAAGCACCGAGAGGCGGCGGCAGAGATTGACGAGCTCGCGCACATTGCCTGGCCAGCCGTAGGCCGCGAGCGCGCGCTCCGCCTGCGGCGCGAGCGCCTTCACTTCGACATCCAGTTCGCGCGCCGCGGCCCGCAGATAGTGGCGCGCCAGCAGCGGAATATCCTCGGCCCGCTCGCGCAACGGCGGCAGCGGCAGACGGATGACGTTCAGGCGGTGATACAGATCCTCCCGGAACAGGCCCTGAGCGACCCGCGCCTGCAGGTCCTGGTGGGTGGCGGCGATGACGCGCACGTCGACCTGGATCGGCGTCTGACCGCCGACACGGTAGAACTCGCCCTCGGCGAGCACCCGCAGCAGACGGGTTTGCAGCGGCGTCGACATGTCGCCGATCTCGTCGAGGAACAGCGTGCCACCGTCGGCCTGCTCGAAACGCCCGTGGCGCCGGGCGTCCGCGCCGGTGAACGCGCCACGCTCATGCCCGAACAGCTCAGACTCCAGCAGCTCGCCGGGGATCGCCGCGGTATTGAGGGCGACAAAGGGCTTGCCGGCCCGCGGGCTGTGCTCGTGCAATGCCCGCGCGACCAGTTCCTTGCCCGTGCCGGACTCCCCGGTGATCAGCACGGTCACGCTCGAGCGCGACAGCCGGCCGATGCCGCGGAACACCTGTTGCATGGCCGGTGCGGTCCCGAGCAACTCGGGAATGGGCGCGTCCGCGACGCCGGGGGCCGCCACCGGCGGGTGGACGCGGGCCGCGCGACGGACTAGCGCCACAGCCTGATCGATGTCGAAAGGCTTCGGCAGGTACTCGAACGCGCCACCCTCGTAGGCGGACACGGCGCTGCCGAGGTCCGAATGCGCCGTCATGACGATCACGGGCAGCTTCGGGCGCGTGTCATGCACCCGCCGCAGCAGATCGAGCCCGGAGCGGCCAGGCATGCGGATATCGGTCATCAGCACATCGGGAACATCGCGGCGCAGCGCATCGAGCGCCGGCTCGGCGGAGTCGAAGGCCCGCGGCGTAAGGCCGTCGTTGCGCAACGCGCGCTCGAGGACCCAACGGATCGACGCATCGTCGTCGATGATCCACACCCGCAGCGACTCGTTCATGGATCTTCTCCGAGGGGGAGCAACAACGTGAATACGGTTCGACCGGGCTCGCTGTCGAATTCAATCAGACCGCCGTTGCGACTGACCAACTCCTGAGCGACCGCGAGACCCAGACCGGTGCCGTCCGCCCGGCCGGTGACCAGGGGATAGAAGAGACTGGTTCGCAGCGCGGGCGGCACGCCCGGGCCGTCGTCCTGCACCTGTACGCTGGCGACGAGCCGGTGCCGGACGGCGCCGATGATGACATTCGAGCAGGCCCGCGTGCGCAAGATGATCCGGCCGCGGCCGGCCAGCGCCTGCAACGCATTGCGTCCCACATTGAGCAGCGCCTGGATCATCTGGTTGCGGTCGAGCATCGCCGCGGGCAGGCTGGGATCGTAGTCGCGCTCGAGGAGTACTTCGGCGGACGCTTCGGCGCGCAACAGCCTGAAGACGTGCTCGCAGATTTCGTGGACGTTGAGTGCCGATTTGTCGGGCGCCCGGGCGGGTCCCGCGATCGAATCAACGAGCGCCGCCAGGCGGTCGGCCTCGCCGATGATGACGCGCGTGTATTCCTTCAGCTCCAGGCCCGGCAGCTCGCGCTCGAGCAGCTGGGCGGCGCCGCGCAGGCCGCCGAGGGGATTCTTGATCTCATGGGCCAGCTGGCGAATCATCAGGCGGCTGCCGTCGAGGCGCGCGATCAAGTCGTTCTCGCGTGTGATGCGCTGGCGTTGGGTGGCATCGGCCAGCTCGAGCAGCAGGTGATCACCGGTGATCTGGCCTTCGATCGGCGTGACGGTGACATCGATGGTGCGCGTCTCACGCGGCATTGCGGCCGGCCGGATGTTGAGCTCGCGGTCGGCGATCCCTTCGCCGCTGTCGCGGGCGCGGCACAGCAGGGCTCGCAGTCCGTTGGCCTCGTGCAGGACGTCGGTGAACGGCCGGCCGCGCACCTGGTTCAGGCTGAAGGCCAGCAGATCCTGGGCGGCCACATTCGCATAGATGGCGCACAACTGCGCATCGAGGACGATGATGCCGGTCGAAAGCGAATCAAACAGTCCGGCCGGCTCGAAGTGTCCCAGCGCGGAGGGCGAGCCGGCCTCATGGAACACGGCGCGCTCCTGGCCGCCCGGGCCGTGAGCCCGGCGCGCCGCCGCTCAGTGCGGGTGGACGGGGTTGTGCGGGTTCTGAATCGACGGCTGATGCACGTAGAACGTGACCGTCGAGGTCTCGCACGCGATCTGACCGAAGCCGTTCAACACCACCGCCGAGACGGTGTGCTTGCCCCGGTTGACCGCGAAAGAGAAGGACGGCCCATTGCCCGGCATGCGGCGACCGTCGAAATACAGCTCCATCTTGTTGCCCGGGAACAGTGCGGGGTCGGTTCGCACCACGACCGT
>DAIDUQ010000014.1:0-2198 GCA_027456605.1 Steroidobacteraceae bacterium
CCCCGGGGCATCCGGTTCCGGGAGGATTTGTAGCAAATCCCGCCGGCGGCGCTCGTGCGCCCGGTCACGCTTCCGGCCGCCGCGCGGCGCGCTTTACAGCGGATCGGGCTTCGGGTAGTTTCGAGGGCATCATGACCCCGATGAAAACGCGCACCATTACCCTGAAAAAGCCCGGCGACGGGGCTCTGGGGGAGTGCGTGCGCTAAAGGCGCCGGGACGTCCCGAAGACACCAGAGGCCCCGCCGGAATGACCGACGGGGCCTTTTTTTTCACAGCCTGAAAATCGGAGTTTGCACATGCCATCTGGTCGTTCGGCCGGCACCTTGCCGGTGGTTGCAATCGTCGGGGCCACCGGGGCCGTCGGGGTCGAGTTGCTGCGCTGCCTCGAGCAGCGCAATTTCCCGCTGGCGCGGCTGCGCCTGCTCGCCTCGGCCCGTTCGGCCGGAAAGACGCTGCCGTTTCGCGGCGAGGCGCTGCCCGTCGAGGAGCTGACGCCAGAGAGCTTCCGCGGCGTGGACATTGCGCTGTTTTCCGCCGGCGGCAGCATCTCCAAGCGCTTCGCGCCGCTCGCGGTGGCTGAGGGAACCGTGGTCGTGGACAACTCCTCGGCATTCCGGCGCGACCCGGCGGTTCCGCTGATCGTGCCCGAGATCAATCCGCAGGCGCTGAAGTCGCACCGCGGCCTGATCGCCAATCCGAACTGCTCGACCATCATCGCCATCACGCCGCTGTGGGCGGTGCACCGGCGCAATCCCGTCCGGCGGATGATCCTCGCGACCTATCAAGCCGCCTCCGGCGGCGGCGCGGCGGCAATGGCCGAGCTGCTCGACTCGACCCGCGCCTACCTCGAGGAGCGCCCGTACGCCCCGAAGGTCCTGCCGCACCCCTATGCGTTCAACCTGTTCAGCCACAACTCCGCGGTCGATCCGCAGACCGGCTACAACGAGGAGGAGCTCAAGGCCATGCACGAGACGCGCAAGATCTACGGCGACGAGTCGATCCGCGTGAGCGCCACGTGCGTGCGCGTCCCGGTGTTGCGGGCGCATTCGATTGCGGTGAACTTCGAGTGCGAGCGGCCGATCACGCCCGCCGAAGTGCACCAGATCCTGGCCGATGCGCCCGGGGTGAAGCTCGTCGAGGATCCGGCCCGCAACCACTTCCCGATGCCGATCGAGGCCTCGGGCGGCGATCCGATCCTGGTCGGGCGCATTCGCGCGGATCTGTCCGATCCGAGCGGGCACTCGATCGCACTGTTCGCGGTGGGCGATCAGCTCCTCAAGGGTGCGGCGCTGAATGCCGTGCAGATCGCCGAGTTGCTCTGAGACACCGGCCGCGCCGCGCAGCCTGCGCGGCGCGCCACCTCAGACCAGATCGCGCAGCCGATAGTAGAGCATGCCGAGCGCGAGCAGCGGGCGGCGCGCCAGCGCACCTCCCGGGAACGCGCGGTGCGCGATGCGCGCGAATACGTCGAAACGTTCGGCCTCGCCGGCGATGGCCTCGGCGATGAGCTTGCCGGCGATGCCGGCGAGCGCAATGCCGTGCCCGGAGAAGCCCTGCAGAAAGTACGTCTGCGGGGCGAGGCGGCCGAAGTGCGGTGCGCGGTTGACGGTCAGGTCGAGCAGCCCGCCCCAGGCGTAATCGATCCGCGCTGCGGCGAGTTGCGGGAAGACTCTGAGCATGCGCGCGCGGTTGGCGGCGCGCGCGGCGAATTGTCCGCGGCCGCTGTAACTGATCGCTCCGCCGAACAGCAATCGGTGGTCGGCAGTGCAGCGGAAGTAATCGAGCGCCCAGTTCATGTCGCTCACCGCCGCGCCGTTGGCGATCAGCGCGCGGGCGCGTGCCTCGCCGAGCGGCTCGGTGGCGAGCAGGTGGGTGGCGACCGGGAGGATCGCCGGCGCGATCTGGGGTGCGAGCGCTCCGAGGTAGGCGTTGCCGCACAGCACGATGCGAGGGGCACGGATGGCCCCGCCGCGGGTGCTCACCCGGCCGGGCGTGATTGCCGTGGCACGGGTCTGCTCGAACAGCAGCGCTCCGGCCCGCTCGGCTGCCTCGGCCAGTCCGCGCGTATAGGCGAGCGGATGCAGATGCCCGCCGTTGGCATCGAACATCGCACTGACGTACCGCGACGTGGCGAGGGTGTGCTGGACTTCCTCGCGCGGCAGATACCGCACGCTCCGGTAGTCGAGGCGGGTCTGCAG
>DAIDUQ010000015.1:0-1517 GCA_027456605.1 Steroidobacteraceae bacterium
TGAGTTCTCGGGGCCCGCAGCGCCCATGGCGCCGCTTCGGGCAATGCGTGTACGCTCGGGACTCGAGGCGGCAACCGCCATCGGGGCGGCCGTTCGAGCCTCACCATATAAGGAGTTGCGTGGCCGTGAACGCCAGCAACGCGAAACTCCAGGGCCTGAAGGTTCTGGTGATCGACGACAGCAAAACCATCCGCCGAACGGCGGAGACGCTTCTTGCCAAAGAGGGCTGTGAGGTCTACACGGCCATCGACGGTTTCGACGCGCTGTCGAAAATCGCCGACCATCAGCCGGACATCGTGTTCGTCGACATCATGATGCCCCGGCTCGACGGCTATCAGACCTGCTCGCTCATCAAGCACAACAAGGTCTTCCGCGCCATCCCGGTGATCATGCTGTCTTCGAAGGACGGCCTGTTCGACCGTGCCCGCGGGCGGATCGTGGGCTCCGAGCACTATCTGACCAAGCCCTTCACCAAAGATGAGCTGTTGAGCGCGATCGAGACGCATATCGGGAGATGACGGCCATGGCGCTGATTCTCATCGTCGACGATTCGCCGACGGAAGTGCACGTGATGCAGACGGCGCTCGAGAAGCACGGCTTTCGCACCGCTGCGGCCGGCGACGGCGCCGAGGGCGTGCGGCTCGCCCGGGAGATGAGCCCGGATCTGATTTTCATGGACATCGTGATGCCGGGCATGAACGGCTATCAGGCGACCCGGGCGCTGGTGAACGATCCGCGCACCCGGCAGATCCCGATCATCATGGTGACCTCCAAGGGACAGGAGACGGACCGGATCTGGGGGCTGCGCCAGGGCGCGGTCGATTACATGGTCAAGCCCGTCTCGCCCGACCAGCTGATCGCCAAGGCCCGCCTGGCGCTCGCGAATTGAGCCTGACCCATGCCCGTACCGTTGCATTTACCCGCACCCCGACGCACGGACCGAGTGTCCCCATGACTGAGACGGTGCCGCTGCAGTCCCTGCGAGACCGGCCGTTCGAGCTGCTGAGCGAGCTCGAGCGGCGTGCCCGCGCCGTCTCGGCGCAACCCGGCCAGGAGGGCGCCGCCGAGCGCGAGTGGGTCGGCGTCGCGCTGCGCATGGCCGGGGACCTGTACCTGGTGGCCCGCGAAGAGACCCGCGAGGTGCTCGGCGTGCCGGCCGGCATGACCCGCGTGCCGGGCGCGAAGCCCTGGATCAAGGGGCTCGCAAACGTGCGCGGGCAGCTGCTGCCGATCATCGATCTGCGCCAGTTTCTCGGCAGCGGCGCCACGCCGATCGGCCGCAATACTCGCGTCGTGGCGGTGAACCACCGCGACATTCCCGCCGGGCTGCTCGTCGATGAGGTGCTCGGCTTTCGCCGCTTCGCCGAAGGGGAGTTCAGCGGCGAGGCGCCGCCGACCATGGCGCGCTGCGAGCGCTACCTCGCCGGGGCTTTCCGGCGCGCCAGTGAGCAATGGCCGGTGCTCAGCCTGCGAGCGCTGCTCGAGAGTGCGGCGTTCGCGGAGGCGGCGGCATGAGC
>DAIDUQ010000016.1:0-1830 GCA_027456605.1 Steroidobacteraceae bacterium
GGCGCCGTCGTCAGCCTGATCGCGGTCAACGAGGGGTATCACTCCGAGCCGACCGCCGAGGGCATCGGCAGGGCCACCACGCGCACCGTGGTCGCCTCGTCGGTGATGACCTTGCTGCTCGATTACGTGCTGACCGCCATATTTTTGTAAGAGGATCCAATCCGCCATGCGCGCCAATCGCTCTCTTGAAATCGGCACGGGCCTGTTCGTGCTGCTCGGATTCGCCGCGCTGCTGTTCCTCAGCATGCAGTTGCCGGCGAACGGCTTGAAGTTCTCCTTCCAAAAGCCGATCGGCTACGACGTGACCGCGCAGTTCGACAACATCGGCGACCTGAAGGTCGGGGCTCCCGTGCGCATGGCCGGGGTGCGCATCGGCCAGGTGACCAAGATCGATTTCGACACCAATACCGAGCGCGCCAAGGTCTGGCTGCGCATCAATCCGCGCTTCAACCAGATTCCGGCGGACAGCTCGGCCGCGATCGACACCGAGGGGCTGCTCGGCGGCCAGTACATCGCCATCAGCCCCGGGGCGATGCCGACCTATCTCACCAACGGCAGCCAGATCCTGGAAACTCAATCGGCGCTGGTGCTCGAGAACCTGATCAACAAGTTCTTCGCCACAGAGGCGAACAAGAGCCACGGCTCGGGTGGCGGCGCAAAGGAGTCCAAATGATGAAATTCTCGACAGTCATCGCCGCGGTGGCGTGCGCCGCGGGTCTGCTGCTGCAGCCCGGGCTTGCGGCCGCGGCAACGGCCCAGGCCGCGCCGGCGCCCTTCGAGCAGCCCTCGCAGATGATCCACTCGGTCGCCAATGCGCTCTTGAATGAGATCGACGGACACCGCGCCGAATTGCGCGCCCACCCGCAACAGATCTCGGCCATCATCGAGAAGTACCTGTTGCCGCATTTCGACTCGGCGCTCGCCGCCGATCTGGTTCTCGGGCGCTTCGGACGCCACGCGTCGGCGGAGCAGAAGGAGCGCTTCATCACGGCCATGCGCAAGGCGCTGGTCAAGAGCTATGGCACCGCGCTGCTGGACTTCCACGCGCACATGCTGACGGTCTACCCGACCCATCTGCGCCCGGGCACGACTTCGGCCACGGTGCGCACGGTCCTGACGGAGACGAACGGGACGCGCCTGCCGGTCGACTTCTACGTCCTCATGACGCCGAGCGGCTGGAAGGTGTTCGATCTGGTCGTCGAAGGCGTCAGTTACGACATGAGCTATCGCGCCGAGCTGGCCCCGCAGCTGCAGCAGGTCGGCCTGGATACGGTGATCCAGCGGCTCGCGGGCGGCGAGAAGCTGACCGCGCCGAAGCCCCATTCGAAGAGACGCTGAGCGTGGCGAGCCTGGAGAATTCAACCGGGTCTGCGGGCGGCGCGAGTTTCCAGTTCACCGTCCGCTCCCCGGAGCGCAGCGAGGCGGGCGGACCGCTCGTCTTCGCCACGGCTAGACGCGCGCGCGCGGCCGGCCTGGAGGCCCTGCGTGCCGCGCAGAGCGCTCTGGTGATCGATTGCGCAGCACTCGGTCCGACCGACAGCGCCGGGTTGGCCGTGTTGCTCGACTGGCTCTCCCAAGCGCGTCAGGCGGGGCGCCACCTGCGCTTCGAGCACCTGCCGCAGGACTTGCTGCGCCTGGCGCGCATCAGCGCCGTGGACGGATTGCTCCAGCAGGGCGTCTGAGCCGCGGCGCGCGCCGGCATCACTTGCCCGCGCCCTGCAGTTCCTTCAGTTCCTCGGCAGCCGGGTTGCCGCGGCTCGGACCGTGCACCATATAGTGACGCTGCGACAGATAGGCGTGGCGCATGAACGCATACGGATTGTACGCGCG
>DAIDUQ010000017.1:0-22188 GCA_027456605.1 Steroidobacteraceae bacterium
CACCACGTTCATGACCGGGCCGCTGATCAGTCTCGCCGAGCGATGGGAGCGGAGAAACGGAGCCGATGCCGCCGCTGCTCATTGACAGGCATCGGTGGCGTCGAAGCCGGCACGGGACAGGTGACGCACGCAGTCCGTACGACTTGCGCTGCGTGTCTCGATGCGCGCATCCGCCGTGGCGCTCTTGTTCGCGGCGCTGCGGATGCTGCTGAAGCGGCGCGGCGCCATGCTCGCGCGGCGCCAGAGTCCCAACTATCAGCGGATGAGACGCCGGATCCGCGCAGTCAATATCGTCCAATGGATCGCAATCAGTGCAAGCGTGCGCGCTGCCCGCGCACCTCGGGCTCGAGGTGTGGATCGTTCCGGCCATCATGCTCATCGTGGGCATGCACTTTCTGCCGCTGGCCCGTCCATTCCGCTATCGCCCGCACTACCTGACCGGGGCGATATTGATTGTCACGGCGGTGCTGTACCGGCTCGCGAGTCCAGGCGGCCCGACAGCCGCACTCGGCAGTCTGATCGCCGGCATCACCGAAGTTCGCGTCCGTTGGCGGCACATCCGTCAGGCGGTTCCGTGAGTGAGCGCGTTGCGCCACTCTTTCACGTGCTACCGGCATGCTACGAAGGACGAAACCGTGGATTTGACTCCAGCGAACCTTCGGCAACCGCTTAACGGCCTATGTTGGCGCCAGCGGTGGGATATCGCTCGGGGTAGCGCGCTGCCGTCGGCTCGGTGAACGATTCCGCGCAGAGCGGATCACCGTATGCCGCGTTGTCAGGGTCGGAGCTGTCCCAAGGCGGCGGCACGGACCCAGCGGCAACAACCTGCCGGAATGTGCGGCAATCGCGTTTTCGCGGCTTCTCTTGCGCGTTGGCCGGATGGGCGTATCCTCAATTCGGCGCGGAGCGTCCGCTCAATCGCTTCGTTGGCGCTTGCGCTGCCCAACGCGGGAGTGCACGGATGAAATCACGTCGCAAAGTTGCCGCGCTCGTGTCGAGTGTTCTCGTGGTGGCCTGCCTGGCCGGGTGCGCGAGCGTTCCCCGCACCGAGACCCTGCAAACGACTCAGATCGCATCCGACTCCTTGGGTCCGCCCGTTCCGGGTCGTCTGAACAAGACGAAAAACAACCGCAATGTCATCGTCGCCGACGTCGCTCCCGCGCTGCGCAAGACCGGCGACGTGCTGCTCGACATCGTCGAGGCCGTTCTGCCCGAGCCCCGGCTCCCCGCGTACCACGGCAAGGGGTTCCGCGGCTGGCACAGCTGGGCACGCAGCACGGGATGGACCGGGTGTAACGACTTACTGGCCAGCGGCTCGGACGTGCAGTGGTGCTCAAATCCGTGACGGCCTGAGGGGCCGCGTGCCGCAATCCGCGCCGGGCGGCCAGGCTCCGCCGCGGTTGCAAGTGATACCGGTACCACGCTATCGTCCCGACGGTGGGCATGCGCATATCAACACGAGAACGATCCGGGGTCGCGGCATGAATTTCAGACGTCTGCCTGTTTTTACGATCGCCCTGGCGAGCCTCATGCTCACGGGCCATGGCGCGCTCGCCGCCGGCCTGCGCCTGAAAGTTACCGGCACCGGGTATCTGCGCGGGCGCGGCGTGAGCGTCATGCTGTACAACGACACGTACAGCCCGGTGTTCTTCGATCAGAAGAACGCGGGCATGCAGATCATTCTCCACGGCCACCGCATCGCCACCAATGGCAGCGTGCGGCTGCTGCCGACGCCGCAACAATGGGACCGGATTCCGCAGCTCGACAGCCACCACGTTGAGCCGGCACGCGGACGGATCGCGGCGAGATTTTCCTACCCGGCCTTTCATTTCAAATACCAGGTGGTCGTCAAGGCCGAGCCGGGCGGCGTGCGGGTGAGCGTGAACCTCGATAAGCCGTTGCCGCCGCTGCTTCAGGGACGGGCCGGCTTCAATCTGGAGTTTCTGCCCTCCTTATACAGGGACCGCACCTACGTCGTGGACCACAAGGTGTTCGGCATCCTGCCGCGCTACCCCGAGGACCGGATGGTCAGCGTACCGCCGCGCCCGGGCAATCCCAAGGAGCCGTGGTACGTGGCGCAGTGGCACCGGGAGCGGGGCTACATGCAGCCGCTGCCGTTCGCCACCGGCCACAGCATCACCCTGGCCGCGGCCGACCCCCTCTACCGCATCACCGTCACCTCGCAGACCGGCCGGCTGCGCCTCTACGACGGGCGCGACCTGGCGCAGAACGGCTGGTTCGTCCTGCGCACCGTGATTCCCCCGGGCAAGACACACGACGCCGTGGTCTGGAACATCCGGCCCCACTACATCGCGCACTGGATCCAGCCGCCGATGATCGCGCACAGCCAGGCCGGCTACAGCGCGGCCATGCGCAAGGTCGCCGTCATCCAGCTCGACCCGAGGTTCGCCGCGCCGAAGAGCGCCGAGCTGCTGCGCCTCTCGACCCATGGATCTTTCCGCCGCGTCTACACCGCGCCGGTCTCCGCGCCCATGCACTGGCTGCGCTACGACTACGTCAAGTTCAATTTCTCCGCCATCAGGAAGCCGGGGCTGTACGAGATCGAATACGCCGGCCAGCGCTCCGATGCGTTCCCCATCGCGCCGAACGTCTACACGCACACGTGGCAGACCACGCTCGACGGATTCCTCGCCGTACAGATGGACCACGTATCGGTGCGCGACGCCTACCATGTCTGGCACGGCCTGTCCGACATGAGCGATGCGCTGCAGGCGCCGCCGAATTTGACGCATTTCGATGGCTACTTCATGGGACCCAACATCGAGTCCCCCTACAAGCCCGGCGAGCACATCCCCGGGCTGAACATCGGCGGCTGGTACGACGCGGGCGATTTCGACAACGACGCCTTCGGCCAGTACGCGACCATCCAGAACCTCGCCCTCACCTACGCGACTTTCCATCCCCAATGGGACGAGTTGACGGTGAACGAGAAGACCCGCTCGGTCGTGATGCACAAGCCTGACGGCGTCCCCGACTTGGTCGAGCAAGTCGAGCAAGGCGTCCTGCAAACCCTCGCGCAGATCCATGCGTTCGGCCACACCATCATGGGCATCCAGCAGCCGTACCTCGAGGGCTACACGGCCACCGGCGACGCGGCGTCTCTAAACAACGGGTTGATCTACAACCCCAAGTACGGGCCCGGTCCCGTCAAAGGGATTCACTCCGGGTGGCCGGATGACACGTGGGCATGGACCCAGTACCGGCCCAGCATGGAATACGCGGCGGCGGCATCCCTTGCGGCCGCCTCCGTCACCCTGCGGGGCTGGAACGACCCGCTGTCGCGCAAGTGCCTCGCCACCGCGATCGAGCTCTGGCACCGCATGCAGACCAATCCCCCGCCCCGGCCGCATTGGCCGCCCTTCACGGAGGGCTCGGGAGGCTACCGCGAGCACGCCATGGGACCGCCCAAGTGGACGGCGGCGTTGCAGCTGCTCATCGCCACGCACGGCGCCGCGCCGTACAAGCGGCAGGTCGAGAGGATGTTCCCGGGGATGCTGCGACAGATGGGCTTCGGAGGCTGGCAGGCGGTGCGGGCGCTGCCGTACCTCGCGGCGAGCTACCGCAGGCGCCTGCGGGCCGCGGTCGCCGCCTACATGGCGCGCTTGAATCGCAAGCTGGCCGCCACCCCGTTCGGCGTGCCGCCCTCCCTCGGCGGCTGGGGCAATTCGGCGCAGGTGGCCGAGTTCGGCGTCGAGATGTACTTCCTCCACGAGGCGTTTCCCGGCCTCGTCGGGCCGAACTACACGCTGCGGGCGGCCAACTACCTGCTCGGCACGCACCCGGTATCCATTGTGTCCTATATCTCGGGGATCGGTCGCGTGTCCAAGCTGGTGGCCTACGGCGGCAACAATCGGGCCGATGATTCCTTCATACCCGGCGGGATGATTCCCGGCTACGTGGTCATCAAGCCCGACTTCCCGGAGTGCATCACCCGCTTCGGCTTCCTCTGGTACGAGGATGAATACACCGTCGACGCGGCGGCGACCTGGATCCTGGAAGCCAACGCGGCGAACGCCCTCGTCGAGCAGGCCGCGCACGCCGCGAAATCCTGAGCGCCCGCCCGGCGGACAAGCGAAATCGCCTCGCGGCCGCGTCAAGGAACCTCATCACGGTTCCTGATGCGCCCCGGGCGCCGGCACGCTATACTCCTTGAAAACACGAAGCATTAAAGCCGACCCAGGCGCGGACGGGCCCCGGCGGGTCTATTCCAATTCGAAGCTTGGTGCAGGGGATTCAGCACTCGAAAACTGTAGGTGAGCGGTCGGCATTCTCTTTATGTATTGATTTTCCGGCGTTTCACCCGTCGCGCCGGCGGGGCGGGCCTTCGTCGCATTCACCACCATGGGAGTAATGAGATGCTTGGCAGAAAATCACTGGCACGTTTAGTGCTCACGTCACTGTGCGCCATCGCGGCGGGACTCGCTTTGCCCGCCGCGGCTCGAGCGCAAAGCGTTCACCCTTTCGACTCGCAGACGCAGGATGCCGGCCCGACGGCCGCATCGACTCAGATCACCACCTCGATCATCCTCCACGTCACCGACCGGCGCCGCCTCGAGGACTACGTGCGCTCGACGGTCACCCCGGGAGACCCGAACTTCCACCACTTTCTCTCCGTACGGGAGTTCCGCGACCGTTTCGCGCCCTCGAACCGGCACATCCACCACCTGGTGCGCTACCTCGAGTCCTACGGCATCACAGTGGACAAGATCTACCCGGATCACCTGGCCCTCACGGTCACCGGCACCGCGGCCGCGATCAACGCCGCCTTCGCCACGCAGGAACGCGACTACGACCGCGGCGCCGAGCGCTTCCACCGGCCCGACAGTGAGCCGGCGCTGCCGGGCACGCTCGGACAGCTGGTGCTCGCGATGCCCGGCCTGAGCAATCAGCCAGGCCGCTTCCGACCCATGCTGTTGCGCCTCGGCCACGGCTCGTACGCGCGGATGAGCCCGCCGCCGGCGCAGTGGCCGAAGAACGGCACCGCCACGGGCATCCCGCAGGACTACACCGTGGGCGACGTGGCCAACTTCTACGACATCAACCCGCTGTATCACGAGGGCATCACCGGCCAGGGCCAGACGGTGGGCATCATGACGCTCGCCAACTTCAACAGAAGGGATGCGTATTCCTACTGGCGCGACATCGGGCTGCGGGTAGCCCCGAACCGCATCACCAAGGTGATGGTGGACGGCGGCACACCGGTCGCCGTCGGCGTGGGCGACGACGAGACGTCGGTGGATGTCGAACAGTCCGGCGGACTCGCCCCCGAGGCGAACATCCGCGTGTACATTGCGCCGAACACCAACCAGGGGTTCCTCGACCTGTTCTACAGCGCGGTGTCGGACAATATCGCCGACACGGTATCGATCAGCTGGGGCGAGCCCGAGGAGCTGTACTTCGCCGCCCTCAACGGCGGCGTGAGTCAAACCGGCCAGTTACGGGCGATGCACCAGGCGCTGCTCGAGGGCGCGGCCCAAGGGCAGTCGTTCTTCGCCTCCGCGGGCGATGCGGGCGCCTACGACATCAACGACAGTCAGATTGCCCCAATACCCGAGTTCAGCCAACAGCTGTCGGTGGATGCGCCGGCGGATGACCCGGCCATCACGGCCGCCGGCGGCACCACAATCGCGGCGACCGTTCCGGGCATCCCGGACCTTTGCCCGGCCATCGTCGTGCCCGCTCAGCGCGTCTGGGGCTGGCATTACCTTCTGAGCAACTGGGGCAAATGCCTCGATCTGACTGTGGCCGACGTATTCCCGGTCGGCGGTGGCGGCGGCGTCAGCTCCTTCTGGCCCATACCCGCCTACCAGCGCTCGACCGAGGGCATCCAGCGGACCCAGCCGGGTCAGAGTTTGTATGACTACCCGAACTATCCGAGCCTGTCCGGTGCGCAGGATCTGATCGACCTACCGGCCGATTTCCGCGGGCGCAACCTGCCGGATCTGTCGTTGAATGCCGATCCGGAGACCGGCTATGTCATCATCGATTGCACCGACTACCCGGCGCCGACCTACCCCGGCTGCGCGGAGACCGGCTATGGCGGCACCAGCTTCGTGGCGCCCGAGCTGAACGGCATCACGGCGCTGATCGATCAGGACTCGGGCGGCCGGGTGGGATTACTCAACCCGACGCTCTACGCGCTGCAGAACGAGCTCGGCTATGGCCGGCACTCTCCGTTCAACGCCGTCACGGCGGGCAACAACTGGTTCTACCAGGGCACGCCCGGGTACAACGACGGCGCGGGCATCGGCACCATCAATGCCGCGCGTCTGGCGCTCATTTACCAGTTCCTGAGCGGGACGGACGCGGGCAGCGGCTACGGCGGCGATGGCGGCGGCGGCGGCTTCCACCACGGCAACCACTGATTCGCCGACACGGGAATCACGGCGCGCCGGTCACTCCGGCGCGCCGTCCTGAAACGGCGTACGGACCGCCAGCTCCGCCAACTCTTCTTCAGAGGGCGGCGGCTCCGCCAGGATCTGGCTCGCCCGCTCGTGCCACCAGCGCGGCACACGCACCTCCACGCTCTGCTCGAAGTCCGGCAGCGGTCCGAGCAGCTCCACCTGCACGGGAATGGACTCGGCCCGCAATCGTCCGGCAATCACCTCGCCGGTGATGCGGTCGCGGCACACCCGCAGCACAACCCAGGGCGCTTCGCTCATGCCGACTCCGCGCTCAGGGACCGAGATATTTGTTCACCCACTGCAGCATCGCGGCGTAGAACAGCTCGCGATGCACCGGATCCTGCGGCATGTGATAGGCGCCGGGAATGCCGATGAACTTCACCGGCACATGCCGGCTGGCGAGCGCGTGGTACAGCGCAAACGCTTCGGTGATCGGTACGGTGATGTCATCCGTGCCGGAGAGGATGAGGGTCGGCGTGGTGATGTCCCCGGCATAGGTGATCGGTGAGCCCGTGCGGTACAGCGCCGCGCTGCGGGGATTCCACGGACTGCCGCCGAGGGAGGCACGCGTCCAGGCGAGATTGCCGGCCCCGGACAGCTCATACTCTTCGGTCCAGTCGGTCACGCCATCGGCCACGACCGCACAGCGCCAGAAGTGCTGGTGGGAGATCAGCCAGGCGGTCATGTAGCCGCCGTAGGAATGGCCCACCGCGGCGATGCGCGCGGTGTCGACGATGCCCTTGGCCTCCAGCATGCGGATGCCCGAGATGACGTCACTGTCCGGTCCGACGCCCGGGTCGCGGTAGATGGCGTGCTCGTGGGCATTGCCGAGATTGTCGCTGCCGCGATAGTTCGGCTCGAACACCAGATCGCCGTGGGCGGCGAACAGCAGCCGCAGCGGGCCGACCTCATCGGCGTCAAAGTGCTCGATCGAGGCCCACTCCGGTCCGCCGTGGCTGAAGACCACGAGCGGGTAGCGCCGGCCCGGCGTGTAGCCGTTCGGATAGGTGAGGATGCCGTCGTTGTACTGCCGGTCCGGCGCGCGCCAGTGCACGGCAACGCTGACGGGATAGGTGTAACCATCGAACCGGCGATTGAAATGGGTCAACAGCACCGGCGCGCTGTCCACCGTGCGCAGCAGGTACAGCTCCGGGGCGTGTGTGGTGCCGTCGGCCACGACAGCCACGGCACCTTGCGAGGAGACGCCCACGCTGAACGCCTGCAGGCCATGCAAGCGCAGCGCCCGACCCGGTCCGTGCAGCGGCTGCAGGAACACCTTGCTGTCGACACCGGCATTGGCGATACCGACCAGCGCCCGGCCCCCGGGCAGCCAGGCGAAATTGGCCGCTAGATCGCGGTTCAGGCGCGCGCTGACATCCTGCGCCGCCCCCGCGGGCGAGCCGACGTAGAAATCCATCACGCTGACCGGCCCCGGTCCATGCGGATACAGGAAGGCGACCTTCAGGCCGTGCGGCGCAAAGCGCGGCGCGTACTCGTAGCTCGTATGGCCGCCGATGGGCCGCTCCACGCCGCTCGCGACGTTCACCGCCATGATGGTCGTGCGATCGCTGTCGCCGTCGTCGGCATTGGCCTGGCGTGTGTAGACGATCCAGCGGCCATCCGCCGACCACGACGGTGTGGTGATCGCCCCACCGATGGGGGGCGCTACCTCGAGCACGCCGCCGGGGCCGTGCGTCAATTGACGGGCCGTGCCGCTCCCGAGCGACAACAGCCAGATCTGCGCCGGCACCGGCGGCCGGGTGATCAGATAATCATCATCATGGATGTCGAACAAATCATGATGCGTACGCCGATCCCGCGCGCTCAGCGGGGAGTTGTCCGGCGTGACGTAGGCGAGCGTCTTCCCGTCCGGGCTCCACGCGAACTGCTCCACACCGTTCGGGGCCGCGGTCAGCTCGCGCGGCGTCCCGCCGGTGGCGGCCACGGCATAGACCTGCGCCTTGTAGTGCCCGACCTTGGCGATGAAGGCGATACGGTGCCCGTGCGGCGACCAGCGCACGCTGTGCATGGCCCGCATGCCGCGCACCAGTGCGCACGCGTGTCCCCCGCCCGCGCTCATCACGCGCAACGTCGAGTCGTAGCGATCGTGCACGAAATCCGCGCGGATGGTGCGCACGGCGATCCGCTTGCCGTCGGGCGAGAATTGCGGCGTGCCGAAGCGCACCAGCGCGCGAAAGTCCGCCAGCTTGATCGGCCCGAGCCCCGCATGGGCGGCAAGCGGGACCAGCAGACCGGCCAGGAGAGCGAGCGTGAGATTCCGGCGCATCGTGGCAAGCTCCGCATCGGGCGCCAACGCCCTGATGGGGTATCATCGCACATTGGCGCCGCGGACACGCCCGGTCCCCCGGGCCGCTGGCCAAACGGTCCGGGCCGGCCTACCCTTGCCCCTCTGCGGCACCATGCCGGGCGTCGCGGAGGGCCGGCCGGCCGCCGCCCCTTCGCAACGAGTCGCCCGGCACACCCGCAATCAACGGCACGCGCGCTGAGCATATGCGCCCTCGGCCTGGGCCGCGCGGGCATGCGCTTCGGGCGCGCAGCGCAGCGCCCGCAGTCGACCGACTGACTGGAGGAGTTTGCTTCGATGTACAAGGCCAAAGCCTATGCGGCCGCCCACGCCGCCTCGCCCCTCGGCCCCATCACGATCGAGCGGCGCGATCCCACGGGCACAGACGTGCGCATCGAGATTCTCTTTTGCGGCGTGTGTCACTCGGACCTGCACCAGGTGCGGGACGAATGGCACGCCGCCATGCCGACGGTTTATCCCTGCGTGCCCGGCCACGAGATCGTCGGGCGCGTGAGCGCCGTAGGCTCGCAGGTGGCGCGCTTGAAGCCCGGAGACCTGGTCGGCGTCGGATGTCTCGTCGATTCCGACGGCACTTGTCCGCAATGCCGCGCCGGACTCGAGCAGTTGTGCGCCGCCGCGGTGCTCACCTACAACTCGCCCGACAAGCACTCCGGCAGCGTGACTCTGGGCGGATACGCCGACAGCATCGTGGTCGACGAGCGCTTCGTGCTCAGCATCCCCACGAGTCTCGATCCGGCGGCCGCCGCGCCGTTGCTGTGCGCCGGCATCACCACTTACTCGCCGCTGCGCCGCGCCCGGGTGGGCCGCGGCGCCAAGGTCGGTATCGTGGGCCTGGGCGGTCTGGGGCACATGGGGGTGAAAATCGCCCACGCCCTCGGTGCGCACGTGCTCGTGCTCACCACCTCCCCCGGCAAGCGGACCGACGCGCTGCGCCTCGGCGCCGACGAGGTGATCGTCACGCGCAACGCCGAGGAGATGAGCCGTCACGTCGGCACCTTCGAGTTCATCCTCGATACCGTGTCCGCCGAGCACGACATCAACGCCTACCTCAATCTGCTGCGCCCCGACGGCAACGTCACACTGGTGGGCGCGCCCACGCAGCCGTTCACGGTACCGGCGTTCTCGCTGCTGATGGGCCGGCGCAGCCTCTCCGGCTCGGTGATCGGCGGACTGGGCGAGACCCAGGAGATGCTCGACTTCTGTGCCGAGCACGCCATCGCCGCCGACGTCGAGGTGATTCCCATCCAGCGGATCAACGCCGCCTTCGAGCGCCTGCTCAAGTCGGACGTCAAGTACCGCTTCGTGATCGACATGGCTTCGCTGCGCGGATCGGGCTGAGGCCCGGGGAGTACACAATGGCGTATTACATGGCCAAGACAGTGGGCGGGGACTTCGACGCCGTGGTGGCGGCGGTTACCGCAAGACTGAAGGCGCACGGCTTCGGGGTCCTCACCGACATCGACGTACAGGCGACCCTGAAGGGGAAAATCGGCGCCGACATGCCGAAGTACCGCATCCTCGGGGCCTGCAACCCCGCTCTGGCGCACGCCGCGCTGCAGCAGGAAACGCGCCTCGGCGTGCTGCTGCCGTGCAACGTCGTCGTGCGCCAGAGCGCCGATCAGCGCGTGGAAGTGGCCAGCATCGATCCCGTCGCCTCGCTCGAGCGCACGGGCAACGAGGCGCTGCGCCCGTTCGCCGAGCAGGTGCGCGTGGCGCTCGAGGCGGTGCTGGCGGAGCTGGCGCCGTAACGCCCGGCCGTCCGGGAGCCGCCGGTGGCTCGAGCCCCGGGCGCTTGCCGGTGCGGACGAGGGATGGGACGATGCCGGCAGAGTGATCGCCGCAGCAGGGAAAAATGCCGCAAGGGGATGTAGGTGATGAAGCCGCACCGTACGTTGATGATGGGTCTGTCAGTGGCATGGGCGCTGATGTTTGGCGCATCCGCCCTCGCCGCGCGGCCCGCGCCGGCAAGCCCGATCGCGCCGGCGCGCGCAGCGCCCGATGTGCGCGCGGCGCTGACCACGCTCGATGCGCTGGCGGCCGGTCGTTGGGCCGCGGCGACGCACGGCTTCGATGCGGCCATGCGCCAGGGCTTGTCCACCGGAAAACTGCGCCAGTTATGGCGACAGTTGCAACAGCAATATGGCGCCTATCAAGGCCACGGCGCGGCGCTCGCGGCGCCGGCCCCGAGCCCGTATCAAAACGTGCTCGTGCCGCTACGCTTCGGCCACGCCACGCTGGACATGTTGTTCAGCTACGACGCGCGCAGCGCGCTGGCCGGACTGCATCTGGTGCCGGCGCCCTCCGGCGGCGCGATGTCGCATCCCGTCGGCGCCGTGGCCGCGCGTTTGGCGCGCCAAGCCGCCTGCCTGCGCGCGCAGCCGGTGGCGGTGCAGTCGACCGGCGCGGTGTTGCATGGCACCCTCACGCTGCCGCGCGGCGGTGTCGGCCCGTTCGCGGCGGTTCTGCTGTTGCCGGGTTCCGGCCCGGTCGACGAGAACGGCAATGCCCCCGGCGCACTGGGCGACTTCATGTATGAGCAACTGGCCTACGACCTGACGTGCAAGGGCTATGCCGTGCTGCGCTACAACAAGCTGGGCGTGGCGCCAAGCACCGGCAACGGCAACGACGTCACGCTGGCGACTTATGTGCGCAACACACGCGATCTGGCGAGATGGTTGGCGCGGCAGCCCGCGATCAATCCGCACAGGATCATCCTCATGGGCCATTCCGAGGGCGGTTTGATCGCGCTCGCCGCGGCGCCGGGCCTGAAGATCGCCGGCGTGATCTCGTTGGAAGGTCCGGGCGAGCCCATGGCGCGAATCATCGAAAGCCAGGCCATCGCCGCAGCCAGATTGCGCGGCGCGGGCCGCGCGCAGATCGCGCGGGAGCGCGCGCAGATCAGCGTGGCGCTGGCGGCCATTCGGCACAGTCATGGCGCCAGCCTGACCCTCACCGGCGCGCTGACGCGCAATCCCTTCGCGCGGCTGTTCGCCCCCGCCGCGGGCCTGTTGCGCAGCGAAATCGACGTCGACCCGGCGCGGCTCGCGCGCGCCATCTCTGTGCCCATGCTGATCACGCAAGGGGGCAAGGATGTGCAGGTGCTTCCGGGCAATGGCCGGCGCCTCGCGCACGCCGCGCCGCGGGCGACGCTGGCGCGCTTCCCCGACATGACCCACGACCTGATCCACTGCGCCGGCCAGGCGATCGCCTGTGTCATGCCGCGGCCCGGCAACGTGCTCGATACGCGACTGGTGGCGCGCGTCGTGCGCTGGCTCGACGCGCTGCACGCGCCGGCACGGCAGGCGCAAGGCTCATCCGGCGCCTCATGATCGAGGCTGTCCCGCCGCGATCACCAGTTCGGCGGCGCGCGCCTCGCCTGGGGTCGTTACCGGGTACGCCGTCGTCGTGAAGAGGCGAGTCGCCGCGTTGTACCGCACCGCCCCGGCCTTCCCAACCCGGGCACGAACGCTCGGCCGCCCGGATGCATATCCGGTAATCGTCACGGCCCGCTCCTCGCCGGCGAAGCTCACGCGCACTCGTGTGCTCGCGGATCGGCTGACCACGGTAAAGCGTTCCCGGGAGAGCGGGACGATCTTGCCGATCTCGCCGAGCAGCGCGACGCCGCCACCGCGGATCGGTGTCACGATGTCATAGGCCCAACCGTTCCTGAAACGCATGGGAAACGAGCCGCCGGCGGGAATGCGCCGGCCCCGGCGGCGCACCCAATTCCACGCATACGCCGGACCGGTCAGCCCCAGCTCGCGCAGCGAGACCGTCACTCGCTTCTGGCGCCGTACGCGCGGGTAGGCGAACACCTCGAGCTCATCACCGCTGTGCGTCGCGGCCACCATCGGAGCGTTCGAATTGCGCGCCTCGGCGAGGAACGTGGCATCCACCGGTTGGATCGGAACATCCGGCTTGAGCAGGACCGAATGAGGGCCCATCGCCCGCTTCAGATTGGCCGCGTCGATCCGGCCGAGCGCATCGCCCACGCCCACGGGGCCGCCTGAGAGCGTGGAAAGAATCAGCTCCGGGAGCTGGCGGCTCATGAACACGTCGCTCCACGGCCACAAGCCGACCGCGTGCGCCAGCGCCGAGGTATACAGAAAATCATCCCAGCGCGCCCGCTTGAACTCGTCGTTGCTGACCCGGATCGACACGACGTTCGAGTAGCGCGTGCTGGCGAGGAAGTCCGCCGGCAGCGGCATGCAGTACAGAATCGCGATACCCTCGCGCGCCATGGCATGCGCCATGTTGCCGAGAAACTCGCCCGGATCCGTCAGATTGATCGCCGGCCGCGCCTTCTTGCTCAGCCAATCCTGCTCATAGGCCATGACGCCGCCGGCGCGCAGATAGCGGGCCGTGCGGCGCCAGAACGCCCTCGAGAGCACGACATTGCGCGACATCCGGTACTCGCGCCGATAGGGACTGTCCGGCGCAACCCAGCGCGCGTGCACGGCCAACGGCAGGCCCAGCTCCCGGTCGAATGCGCGCAGGCCCTGCGGGAAGATCTTGCGGTCCGCCCGATAGACCGTCTCCCCGTTCACCGCCATCGCCGCCAGACTGTTGCCCATCTGCTTCGGATACCACCAGCTGTCGAGCTCCACGTAGGCGACCGGCACCCCGAGCTTGCGGTACGCGGTGCGCACCGCGCGCAGCGTTCCCGCATAGCCGAGCTTCGGCACGAACCTGTAGTAGTACGTGCCGCCGTGGTCGGTCCAGTAGCCGAGCTTCGCGAGCAGCACGTTCCCCTGGTTGGACACGGGCTGCTTCCCGTTGAGCGCCTGCAGCGCCCGTCCCCATGCGTCGAGCGTGGCGCCGATGCCCCGGCCGAACGCGAGCAGCGTCGCGTGCTCGAAGCCCGCCGGCAGCCGCGTGATCTTCGGGTCGATGCCGCCGGCGTCCACGAATCCCGGGCCATCGGTCATGTCCGCGGCCAGAAAATGATCCGCGGGCGAGAGCACGAGCGTCCGTCCGCGCGCGTCAAACAGCACCCAGGGACCCTGGGCGCCGAGGGCGCCGAACTCGTAGCGGGCAAAGGTGTTCACACCGTAGCTGAATCGCGTCAGCCCCGCGGGCAACGCCCGAAACGCCGGGAACACTCCGCTATTGCGCCCCGCCGTAATGCGCTCATCGCGGAACAGCACCAGCGGCCGGCTCGAGTACACGCGAATCACCGCGGCCTGCGCGCGGGTGCGGGCGATCAGCTCCCGCCAGGGACCGAGCGCATCCGTTCCGGAGCGTCGGACCAGCGAGCGCGGAGGCTCGCCGAGCGAGCCCTGCAGTTCCCAGCCGGTGCGCAGGTCGCGGACACTGTAGCCGCCGGCGGCGCTGACAGCGGCTTTCACGGTTGGAGACTCGACGACAAGCGAGCGCGCGAACGCGGGCGCGGACAGGACTGTCATGGCGATGAGCGCCGCGCAGAACAAGGACTTCGAGCCGATCGCCATCGCCCACCCCCTCGAACACAACGGTAGGAGCGACGCGCACGCGTCGCAGACCGGTGCAGAACCGGGAGCGGTCACCGTACCGGAGTGACGACGCCGGTTCAAGAGGCCGCGCCGTCGAATGCGGGAATATCAACCCGGCGCATGACCACGGGACAGTTTCGCGGATTGGTAAGAGGATCCGCCAGGCCGAAGAAACCTGAGCGTCGAAGGGCGAGCCCGGAGGTTGCCCGAGCGAAGGATGCCTACCGCTGCAATGGCATGACACAGGGCAATTTGCGCGACACCGCCCTAGAGCACCTGGAAGCCCTCGGGAAAGGGCTGCTGCGGATCGATCCACAGCGTGTTGTATCCGGTTGCCCACGCCGAGCCCTCGATCGAGGGAATGATCGCGGCGGTGCCCGCCAGATCGAGCTTCTCGAGCACCCGTCCGGTGAAGCGGCTGCCGATAATGCTCTCGTGCACGAACGCATCGCCCGGATGCAGCTCGCCGCGCGCAGCGAGCTGCGCCATGCGCGCGCTGGTGCCGGTTCCGCAGGGTGAGCGGTCGATGGCCCGCTCGCCGTAGAACACCGCATTGCGGGCGTGCGCGGCCGCAGCAGCCCGTGCTCGATCGCGAAGGTGACCATGCCGATGGTGCCGTGGCCGCACATCGGCAGGCAGCCGCTGGTCTCGATGAAAAGAAGGGACGCATCGTGCCCGCTCGCGAGCGGCGGCATCACGAATCCACCGGACATCATGTCGTGCCCGCGCGGCTCGAACATCAAGCCGCGGCGGATCCAATCGAAGCGGCGCTGAAAGTCGGCGCGCCGCTCGCTCATGGTGCGCCCCTCGAGGAAGGGCGCACCGCCGGCCACCAGCCGCACCGGGTTGCCGGCGGTATGGCCATCGATGCAGAAGAACACGGACCTCATGCACACCCCCACACGGTCCCAGGCCGAGCGCGCGGCGCCTCGGCGCGGCATGTCCGAGCGGGCCGCTCACGCTCCGGCGCCGAACCGGCGCGCGACCGGCGGAAACGCGCCGGTCCGCTCGCCGGCGAGCACGACGATTCTCGGACGCAGGCGAAGTCCTCGAGCCCGAAATTGAGCGGTCTATCGTATACGGTATACACTCCCGTGCAAACGAGCGCCCCCGAGGGTGCCCGCGTCCCGATGTTCGGCGGCAAGTGGACAACACATTGACGACATCCGGCAACGCGAACGCGAGCACTGCCGGGACCAAGCCGGCGGCGCGAACCGTTCTGAAGCGCGCAAGCGCGACTCGAGTGAGGCGACTGCACCGGAGGCCACCGCTCGATCACCGCTCACTTCGG
Organism: Steroidobacteraceae bacterium; assembly: GCA_027456605.1. Classification (GTDB taxonomy): domain Bacteria; phylum Pseudomonadota; class Gammaproteobacteria; order Steroidobacterales; family Steroidobacteraceae; genus 13-2-20CM-66-19. The sequence continues at coordinate 15,514 of DAIDUQ010000017.1, forward strand.
CCCGCGCGGGCGCGACATGCCGGCTGTCCCTGAGCGCACCGGCGGCGCGGTCCTGCGTACCGCGCTGTGCGCCCTGCTCCTGACGGCGCCGACTTCCCGGTCGTTGGCCGGCCAGGCGGCCGCGCGCCCCAATCCGCCGCAAGTCACTCGGAGTGTGATCGCTGCGCTGCCCACACTGAACGGAAAGGGCGCCAAGATTGTCGGTCATCTTGACCTGACCCGGCCCTTCCACACGCGGACCCCTTGGACGTTCGTGGCCGCGGCGCTGGCGGCTTCCCGTTTTAGCGTGGTGGACGCGCGAATCGTCCACGCCGGACCGTTGGCGCTGTGCTTCGTCGACGAGTTGGCACCCCGCTGCCGGTATACGCTGCCGCGTACGGCCTCGATCCAGGCTCGGTTCTCCGCGCCGGTTCACTTCTATTCAGCCAAAATCGTCTTCGCCGGCGCCGGGCACACCGACCCGCTGCTGCTGATCAGATCAGGATCCGCATACGGGATTGACGGCGGACACACGATCTTCACGCAATTGTTCCGCTATGACCGGCGGTCCAATCGATTCGAATCCGTCTTCGCCCACGCCACCGACAGCAACAACAACCAGGAGACCCGGTTCATTGCCCGCGGCCCGCTGCGCGGCGACGTCATCGTTGCGGTCCCCACCGACGGACCGCCCTACGAGTACTGGATCCGCGTCTATGCACCCAAGGCGCCCGGCCGACAGTTGCATCTGCTGCTGCGGTATCGGAGTCTGACAGGCTATGGGGACGGAAATCCGCTCGCCGTGATCGATTCCGAGATGCCCAATATCCTGCGGCGCCTCGGCAAATGGCGGCCGGGCCAGTCACTGCCCGTTCCGCCCCGCCTGCCGGCCGACTGCAAGCCTCGATTCTTTCTCGTCCACGGCGAGGAATGGTGCGTCCGGAAGAAGATCATCTTCACCGGCTGAGCCTCGCGACGGCCGCATGAGCCCCGACCAACACGACACCTCCGGCGAACGCATCGCGATCATCGGCGCCGGCATCATCGGCTGTGCCCTGGCGTGGGCGCTGGCGCGCGAGGGGCGGCGCGTTCTGCTCATCGATCGCGCCGCGCCCGCCACCGCCGGAGCATCCTTCGGCAACGCCGGCCATATCGCCTGCGAGCAGCTCGAGCCGCTGCCCTCCCCGGCGGTGCTGCGCACCTTCTGGCGCGAGCTGACCCTGTTCGGCGGCGCGCTCGATCTTCCGCTGCGTCGCTGGATGGCCCTTGCCCCCTGGCTCGCGCGCTTCGTACAGGCCGCCTTTCACCAGAGACGCAACACGCCGGCGCTGGCCGCGCTGGTGGCACCGGCCGCGGACACTCTGCAGGCGGCGCTGCGCGAGATCGGGCGGCCGGAGCTGCTGGTGCGTCACGGACACTACGCCCTCTGGCGCGGCCCACATGCGGCCGAACGAGCGGCGCACACGGCAGCGGGCGCACACGCGCTCGGCATCCAATACACGATCTCGGTCCCTTTCGAGCGCATCACCCAGCTGAAGGCAAAGATCGAGAAGCGTCTCGTCTGGCACCACGCCGAACGCGATCTGAAGTTCTTCGAGCGCAACTGGAAGCCGAACTGCTGGGCGGAAACGCGGCGCTTCATCTTCATCCGTACCCGTGAGCCCAAACAGGGCAAAGGCCCCTTGCAGCTGAACCTCTTCGCGCCCTATGAATACGGGTTCCAGTTCAAGGTGATCTCCACCACCGCAACGTTGTCGGCACGCAAGCTCCTGGCGCTTCACAACGGGCCGGCCGCTTGACGACTCCCAAAGACCGCCTGACGCTGACCTTGTCCGCGAATCCTGCCGTGCAAGCTGAGCTGGTGCATTACTTGAGGGCCGCTGCCTGAGGGCCATCAGGCCGAATTATTGCAAAGACTGGGTCGAATGATGGTCGTGGCACCTGACTGCAGGACATTATGAGGGCGAGTAGGCTGCGCCGGCTTGTTGCGGTAGCCGTTGTTCTGATACTGCACTTCGCGGTGCTCCGGCTGCTCCTGCGCGAGGCGATGCCACTGGCCCAGCGATCATCCGAGCGGCCTCTGCTTGTGACTGTCGTTATCGCGACTCCACGCCCAAAGACTGTGCGTCGGAATCAGCACCGAGTAATACTGCAGACACGAATGCCTCGGCGAAAACGCCAAGTCCTGAGCTCGGAGATCGCGCGCCCGATCACTATGCCGCACTCCTCCACGAGCCATTTCCGTGCACAAATTAACTGGCAAAAGGCGATGCGCGTCGAAGTGCGGTCTTTCGAGTCCAGAGCTGACGGACCGCCTCAGGCGCGTTTTGGATTCCCCAAGATGCGAGCACGTGCCCGGGGAGTTTACCGGTTTGACTGGGACGAGGCGCGCCTACATCCCATCGTGATAAAACCGGGCGGCATTATCATTCATTTCGGAGATAACTGCACCGTCGATCTGGCGTTTCCAATTCCCGTCTGTCACTTCCACACGAAAGCCAAGGGCAACCTGTTCAAGCACATGCACGATCCGTAGGATCAGGAATTTGGCGCGACTTCATGGCGTCGTCGTCGGGGTTGTACGACCGCGGCGTTTTGCCAGCGGTTGTATTGCTCCCCCTTCACGAGGAGCAGTCGCGGCACGGAGAGGCGAGGCGGATGTTGCGCAAGGTATGTTAAGAGAGTTCTTCATCCAGCGGGACCGAACCCCGTGGGATGAAGCGAAAGAGTGGAATTTCGTACAGGTTTTGGGCATAGGTACTCCCGACGGCGGGAATGAGGTCGGCTTTCGCTTCGTGCTGGGAGCCCGTTTAGCAGTTGGACCCGGGACCCTGCGAGCGCCCCGTATTGTTGCCACGAACGCTCGCGCCCCGGAGCACGGCTAATAGAAAGCCATCCCCGCAGTCGCTGCCTCCATGCTCACCGCCGCTTACCACATGCTCAAAAAACGGCGTCGAATACCAAGATCTCGGTGCCGACCACTTCTCCCACCACGATCGCGCCGAGGCGATCCGGCGCCTCGTGCGACGGTTGAACGACCTCAATTGCGAAGTTCAACTCATTCCGCAGGCAACTTGAAGGAAGGGTCGTCGCTCGTGTCCAAGATTAGAAGCGCATCTTAATAGGCTCAAAGACCGAGCCGCCGACGTTCCGGGACTTCGCCTATTTCTCAATCACGATTGCCGCGGCGCGCCGGACCGCCGATGTGTCGACGACGCGGACCTCCATTCGCCGAGTGCAGATCGTGCACGAGATCATCTGGTTTGCGTTCAACGTCGCCCTCAGCGGATTCGCGATCACTATCACCGCAGGGCTGCTGGCGACCCAGGGGATTGCCGCGGCATGGATGCCGCGTCCCATTCCGGCGAGTTGCGCACCGACACGGGCGTCAGACTACCCGCTCCCGTCAGCCCGAGGAGCAATCGATGGACTTTCGCATCACCGGCCTCTCGCCCGATCCCTTCCGGCCGCTGTTCGGCCTTCCCGATGCGCAACTCGCTCGTCGCGGCGCGCTGCGTCAAATCGTCGACCGCAAGCCGGGTTACCCCGACCGGATCGAGCTGCGCGACGCGGACCCCGGCGAGTCGGTTCTGCTCTTGAACTACACTCACCTACCCGTCGATACGCCGTTTCACTCTTCTTATGCGATCTACGTTCGCGAAGGCGCGCAGTCGCGATACGACCGCGTCAACGAAGTGCCCGAGCAGTTCCGCCCGAGGGTGCTGTCACTGCGCGCATTCGATCGAAACGATATGCTGCGCGATGCCGACATCGTGCAGGGCGCGGCAATCGAGGGTCTCATCGAGCGTTTGCTGGCAAGTCCCGAGACCGCCTACATCCACGCCCATTACGCGAAGCCCGGCTGTTTCGCCGCGCGCATCGATCGGGCGTAGGCAGCGGGCGCGCCGGCTCCCGAGCGTCCGATGCGCCTCGGCAAGATCGCGTTGTTGCAACCGACCGGGGTCTCTTGAGCCGGTGGCGCCCATCTCACTAATCAGAAAGCAAGTCAGGATCGCGCATCGCTCCACGGTCGGCGATCAGCACGAGCTTCGCACAAGCCTTCAATGCCGCACTGACCTTGCGCTGGCGCGCTGCTGCCGGTTTCCAGCCCTTGGCGGCCCGGATGGTGTGCCGGCGGGCGATCTCCTCCTCGCCGATCTCGAGGCGAACTGTGCGCGCGGGGATGCCGATCACGATGATCTCCCCAAGCGACTCTCGCCAGCGGGATTCCTAGAGGTCCCCTGAATAAAGCCGCTTGCGTGTTGTGAATTAGTGTTGCACTATTAATCTTCTTCGCAACAGCTTTACGCAACGCATGAAAATTGGCTACGCCCGCGTCTCCACCGGTGAACAAGACACCGCCGCGCAGAACTGCGTGCTCAAGGCGGCCGGCTGCGACCTGATCTTCCGTGAGAAGGCCGCCGGTGGCCGCTGGGATCGGCCCGAGCTGCACAAGCTGTTAAATCAGCTGCGCAGGGGCGACGTGCTGGTCGTGTGCAAACTCGATCGGCTGTCCCGATCGCTGCAGGATGTGCTGACCATCATGGATCGGGTTCAGGAGAAGAAGGCCGGCTTTCGCAGCCTCATCGAAGCCATCGATACCACGACGCCGGCCGGGCGCATGATGATGCAGATGGTCGCCTCGTTCGCCGAGTTCGAGCGCGCCATGCTCAAAGAGCGTACGAAAATCGGCCTCGACGCCGCGCGCAAGGATGGCCGCATCGGTGGGCGCAAACCCAAACTCAAGCCACAGCAGCAGCAGGAGATCCTGCAGCTCGTTCGCCAGGGAAAGAAAACTGCGGCGGATGCCGCGCGGCTATTCGGGGTGCATCGGGCAACGATCACGCGGCTACTGCAGCGCAAGCTCGCTGCTTAGCCGAATGCTCGCGCTAATGAGACTCACAACACCGCCATGCCAACGATCAGCGAATTCTTCGGCATCCTCATTCGGATGTACTGGGACGATCATCCCCCACCACATTTTCATGCCCTCTACGGCGGGCTCGAAGCGCAGTACAACATCCTCACTCTCGATGTCATCCACGGGAAACTCCCGCGCCGCGCCCATGCGCTCGTGGTCGAATGGGCATCGTTGCGCAAAGATGAGCTGATGAAGAACTGGGAGCGGTGCCAAGTACCAGCCCCAACCGTTCCCATAGATCCATTGGAGTAATCGTCATGGCCACATGGTCCATTGTCCGATTCAACGTCCTATCGCATTACAAGATCGAGGTGGCCTTTGCCGACGGCACGACCGGAGTCGCCGACCTCGCTCCGCGTCTTTCGCAGGGACCTCTCGGTGATGGATTCGACCCGCTTTGCGATGAGGGGGTGTTCGCGAAGGCATACCTCGAGCACGGCGCATTGACATGGCCGGGCGGCATCGATCTGGCGCCCGATGCGATGTACCAGCGGATTCGAGAATCCGGCACGTCGACTCTCGCAGCCAAGAGCCAAAAGGTCGCCTGAGCGGTCTCGGCGTCGTCGCTTAACCCGGTTTCCTGTTCCGTTGCTCTCGAGACCCCCCAACGCGGGACTACACGGCCGATCCGTCCACATGACATGACTGACGCCGCGGATGGTCGGATCCAGAGGATGCACGGGCTGGTAAACCTCGCGCACGCGCTGGCGCACCAGCGGGCTCAGGCGCAGCAGCGCCGATGCCCCCAACGCATCGAGGCCCGCGAATCCCGGCTGCGGCTCGATGATGGCGTAGAAGTTGCCCCCGTAGGCGACGTCCAGTCGCAGCCGGCCGAGATCCGGCACCTCGATCTCGAGGGCGGCCCTGGCCAGATAGGAAGCCACGTTGCGCACGGTGACACGGCTGACCTTCTCGCCTTCGACCGCATACTCGACGCCGAGAATGCCGGCCGGCGCCTCGAGGAGGAGCCGTCCGGGCACACGCGGCCGCAACAGGCCGTGCTCGATCGCGAAGGTCACCATGCCGATCGTGCCGTGGCCGCACATCGGCAGGCAGCCGCTGGTCTCGATGAAAAGAAGGGACGCATCGAGCCCGCTCGCGAGCGGCGGCATCAGGAATCCACCGGACATCATGTCGTGCCCGCGCGGCTCGAACATCAGGCCGCGGCGGATCCAATCGAAGCGGCGCTGAAAGTCGGCGCGCCGCGACGAGCACGGCGGGCCGGCCGCCGGACGGCACCGAGGCCCTGGGACGCACGCAAAGTCCGCGACTGCGAAATTGAGCGCTCCATCGTATACGGCATACACTCAGGCGCAATCGATGGCCGCTCCGGCGCCCGCGCCGTCCCTGGAACTCACGCCGCGGAATCGAAGCATCACCCGCTATTGGAGCGCAAATCCGCGGGCCGCGATCGATTCCGGGATGCCTCGGTTCTATCTCGTCGACGGCGGGAAGTGGCGCGTCCGAAAGAAGATCATCGTCACCGGCTGAGCCTCGCGACGGCCGCATGAGCCCCGATCAACACGACAGCTCCGGCGAACGCATCGCGATCATCGGCGCCGGCATCATCGGCTGCGCCCTGGCGTGGGCGCTGGCGCGCGAGGGGCGGCGCGTTCTGCTCTTCGATCGCGCCGAGCCCGCCACCGCCGGAGCATCCTTCGGCAACGCCGGCCATATCGCCTGCGAGCAGCTCGAGCCGCTGCCCTCCCCGGCGGTGCTGCGCACCTTCTGGCGCGAGCTGACCCTGTTCGGCGGCGCGCTCGATCTTCCGCTGC
>DAIDUQ010000018.1:0-40876 GCA_027456605.1 Steroidobacteraceae bacterium
TCACCAACCACGGCGGCCGCCAGCTCGATTATTGCGTCGCGCCCATCGAGATGCTGAGCGAGATCGCCGCCGAGGTCGGCGGCCGCTTGCCGGTCCTGATCGACAGTGGCGTGCGCCGCGGCACGGACATCGCCAAGGCGCGCGCCCTCGGGGCCGATGGGGTCATGGTCGGCCGGGCGACGCTGTATGGCCTTGCCGCGGCGGGCGAGCCCGGCGCGAGACGGGCCCTCGAGATGCTCACGGTCGAGCTCGATCGCGTGATGGGTCAGCTTGGCTGCCGCACAGTCGCGGACCTCGGGCCGCATCTGCTGCGTGGGCACGCCGGGTCGGCCGCGGACTGATCCAGCCGTTCCCGCCCCCGAATGCCGCGCCTTCCGCGGCGGTACTGCCCGCCGGGATGCGTCGAAACTGTGCCGCGCTCGTGGTCGTGCGTCACGGTTCCGCGACGGTAACCTCAAGCGCGTGACGGCGCAGCCGAAGTAGGCCGGTGGGCAATCGGCTTTACTGTCCTCCCAGCTAGGTATCGAGCCGCATGTCGGCACTCCGGCCTTCCGCACGAACTCCATCGTCCGTTCCGGCTCCCGTTGGCCGGCGGCGCCTCCAGCCTTTGGGGTACGCGACGTGCGCGTTCGCCGTCCTATCGGTCGTCAGCACCCTCGTGGCGGCGGATAGTCTCGCAAACTGGCCCATCGCAGCCGGTTCCGCCGGCTATGGCCGCGCCGCGCTGGCCGGATCCGCGGTGATCTCCGCTCTGCTCGTCATTCTGTGTGTCGTGGAACGCACCGGCTATCGCAGGACAGAGGCCACGTTGCGCCGGACCGTCGCTGTGCAGGGCGCTCAACTCGAGGAAGTTCTGGCCACGAGCAGGCTCATGGAGCTGTTGCAGGTCTGTCATTCGTTGGCTGAAGCCCATCGTGTCATTCGTGGTGCGCTGCCCAGGTTGCTGCGCGACGCGGCCGGCGCGTTCTACGTGTCCCGCGGACCGGAGAGCGCGTTGGAGCTTCAGGTCAGCTGGGGCGGCCTGTCGGCGCCGCAGAGCTTTGCTCCGGAGGAGTGTTGGGCGTTGCGCAGAGGCCGGCCGCATGCATTCGAGCCCGGACGCTCGAGTGTCCCGTGTCAGCATCTCGGGAGCGCTGAGCGGGCGTGCTTGTGCGCGCCTCTAGTCGCGGACGGACACGCATTCGCGGTGTTGCACGTGCAGAGCACCGCCGCTGAAACCCTTTCCGGCGACGTGCAGCGCGTCGCCGCGACTCTCGCGGAACAGCTGTCACTCGCGGTCGGCAATCTGCGCCTGCAGGAGACTCTGCGCACCGGCTCGGAGCGCGATCCTCTGACAAATCTCTACAATCGACGGCATTTGGAGATTTCGCTGCACCGCGAGATCGCCCACGCGCAGCGTCACGGGCACGCGGTGAGCGTGGTCATGCTCGACGTCGACCATTTCAAGGAATTCAACGATACCCACGGACACGATGCCGGCGACGCGGTTCTGTGCGAGGTCGCCCAGGTGCTGAAGCGCCATACGCGCGCCGAGGACATCGCCTGCCGCTACGGCGGCGAGGAATTCCTGCTGGTGCTGCCGAGCTGCACGCTCGATGATGCCTATGCCAAGGCCGAAGCAATCCGCGAGGCGATCGCGCAGCGCCGCGTATTCATGCACGCCAATGCGCTGCCGCGCATCACCGCGTCGCTCGGCATCGCGAGCTACCCGCTCGACGGCGAGCGGCTGGAGGATCTGATCACCTGCGCGGACGCGGCGCTCTATCAGGCCAAGGCCAGCGGCCGCAACCGCATCATCGCCAACTCGCCCCCGGGCGATGTCGTGCTGTTCGAGCAGAAAGGCCGCATCGCCGGTTGAGTGAACCCGCCGGTCGCAAGGCCGGCCCCGGATGGAGGGGCCTTCGGCGGGACTTCGCGGAACGTCCCGCCCAGCACACGCTGTCCGCAGTGCCGCCATGCGCTCAGCCGTTCGCGCGTTCGCCACGCATCTTGCGCTGTGCCGCGGCGCACGTCTGAGGCGAATGGCCGGGCTTTCCGGCAGGACTATCAGGCTTTGATGCATCAGTCACCGCAGGCAGCGTAAGATCAAAAAGATCCGTGACAACGGCTGCGTCATGAGCGTGGTGCTCGCTAAAACGTTTTGACGGCATGATCAAGAGGGGATGGACGGATGAATCGAATAACCTGGTGCTGGGTCATGTCGCTCGGATTCCTGGCACAGCCCGCCCTGGCGCGTACGCCCCCGGTATCGCAGGTGCTCCCGGCGCCCCTGACGCCCCCTCCCCACGGTGCGATTGCGCGAGGCGTCACGCCCGCGTATGAGCGTCAGATCACCGCGATGGCGAAGCACGGCATAAAGTACGTCAAATCCGCCGCGAAACGCGGCAACGTCACCGCCCAGCTCGTACTCGGAATGGCGTACAACGCGCTCAGGGACTACGCAATCGCGGCAAAATGGTACGAGCGCGCCGCGCAGCAAGGCAATCCGAACGCCGAGGAATGCTTGGGACTCCTGTACATCAATGCGTTGGGTGTTCCAAAGGATTATGGAAAAGCCTTCATGTGGGAACACCGGGCGGCGATCCAGGGTGACGCGCAAGCGCAGTTCAAGCTCTCTCTGCTCTACGACGAGGGGGACGGCACGGCAAAGAGTTATGCGCAAGCCGCCCGCTGGGCCCTCGCGTCGGCCAGGCGTGGCGACGCGAAGGCACAGTTTGAACTTGCAATAGCCTATCAGTACGGACGCGGCCTGCCAAAGAGCAGGCGGAAGGCGGCTGCTTGGCTGCTCAAATCGGCCAATAGCGGCTACGCATTCGCGGAATTTGTGCTCGGACACGAGTACTATCTTGGCGAAGGAGAGCCGCCAAATTACGCATCCGCATTGAAATGGTTCACACAGGCGGCCCAACAGCGATATTCGCCGGCTGAATACTTTCTGGCGCGCATGTACGCATTCGGCCGGGGAGTCCCCAAACGCTACACAACGGCGGCCCTGTGGCTGGCTCGATCTGCGGGCCAGGACTATGCGCCGGCATTTACGTTTCTTCGCCAGGCAGCGGTCACCTGGTTGCTCCACGCGGCGAACAACGGTAATTCCGTCGCGCAATGCATGATTGGCGAAGGCTACTATTACGGTCGCTGGGCCCCGCGGAACTATCCATTGGCGCTGAAGTGGTTTCGCAAGTCGGCCGGGCAGCGGAATGCAGCCGCCGAGTATTTTCTGGCGCGTATCTATGCGTTCGGCCAGGGAACATCCAGGAATTACGCCAAGGCCGGCGCATGGCTCGCGCGTTCGGCGGGTCAGGGCTTTCTCCCTGCAAGAGTGTTCCTTCGTGACATCACCGTGGAGGCATCGAAGGCCGATACGGCGAAGAAGTAGCGCCCATGGCCGCGGTGAATATTCTGGGTCTTTCCGGCAGTCTGCGCGCTGCGTCCTGCAATTCCAGGCTGCTGCGCGCGACGGCCCGGCTCGCTCCGCGCGGGGTCGAGGTCTCGATCTTCGGCGGACTGGGCGCACTGCCACTGTTCAATCCAGATCTCGAAGTGAGTCTCCCGGCGAGCGTCGTTGCCTTTCATCGAGCGGTCGCGCGGGCGGACGTATTGCTGTTCGCCAGCCCCGAATACGCGCATGGTGTGACCGGAACGATCAAGAATGCGCTCGACTGGCTTGTCGGCTTCGCGCCGTTCGCCACGAAATTTGTGGCGGTGTTGAACGCGGCGCCTCGAGCACGCCACGCGGATGAGGCCCTGCGCGAGATACTGCGAACGATGGCGGCCGTCATCGTCGAGCCGGCATCGGTCTCGATCCCGTTGCTCGGCGCATGTCTCGACGAGTCGGCCATTGTGGCGACACCGGCGCTCGCCGGAGCGATCCGTGCCTGCCTTCGGGCGCTGCAGGAGGCAGTGGTTTCGCGCCGGGATTCGTGGCCGGCGGAATCCCGCGGCAGGTGACTCAGCCGGCGCTTGCGCGCAATTCAGCGGCGGGCCCGGCGATGCCGAGGGCGGTGGCGCAAGTGATCCGGGGTGTCATCCCGGCCGGTCACGCCTCCCGTGGGAGGTCAGTCCGCGGCCGGGAGCACTTTCCCGGGGTTGAGGATGCCGTGCGGATCGAGCGCGGTCTTCAAGGTGCGCATCATGGCGATCTCCGCGGGCGTGCGGGAGCACGCCAGGTAGTCGCGCTTCTGCAGGCCGATACCGTGCTCGCCGGAAATGGACGAGCCCGGCCGTGTGCGCAGCGGCCCGTACACCCGTTCCTCGATCTCGTGGTGGCTCTGCGCCGTGCGGTCGTCGATCCCGACCATCACGTGCAGGTTCCCATCACCCAGATGCCCCCACACCACGAAGCGGCACTCGCTTCCCCAGCGGGCCACGAGCGCGCGGTGCACCTCGTCCAGGTAACCCGGCATATCGTCGATTTTGAGGCTGACATCGAAGGCCGACACCGGACCGTCGCGCGTGACCTGCGCGACGTCGTCGCGCAGGCTCCACATCGCCTTACGTTCCGTGTCGGATTTGGCGATCACCGCATCGACCACCTCGCCGTCCTCGAGCGCCCCCGCAAGCACATTCTCGAAGTGCTCGGCGTCGGCCTGAACACTGACGCCGCGCGACTCGACCAGCACGTAGAACCGATGGCCGTGCGGCAGAATCGCCCGGCCCGGGGCCGGCGCGGTGGTGACCAGCCGGTAGAATTCCGCCCACATCACTTCGAACGACGAGAGCGAGCCGCCGAGCTCGCGCTCCAGACGACGCAGTGTGCGCGGCAAAAACTCGAATTCCTCGACGGCCAGCAGAGCGACGTTCTCGCTCAGCGGCTTCGAGCGCAGCCGCAGCACGGCGCGGGTCACCACGCCGAGCGTGCCTTCCGAGCCGATGAACAGTTGCTTCAGATCATAACCCGCATTGTTCTTGATCAACGTGTTCAACGAATTGATCACGGTGCCATCGGCCAGGACGGCCTCGAGACCGAGCACCATGTCGCGCGTCATGCCCCAGCGCAGCACCCGGTTGCCGCCGGCATTGGTGGCGATGACGCCGCCGAGGGTGGCCGAACCGCGCGCGCCGAGATCCAGCGGCAGCAGCAGTCCGCGTGTCTCGGCCGCGTCACAGGCGTTCTGCAGGATGCATCCGGCCTGCACGCGCATCACCCGGTTGGTCTCGTCGATCTCCTCGACCGCGCTCATTCTCTCCAATGACAGAGCGAGCGCGCCGGCGGCCGCCGCGCCGTCCACCAGGCCGGTGCAGCCGCCCCACGGCACAACGGGCTGACGCGCGGCGTGCGCCAGCCTGAGAATGAGCGAGACTTCGGCCGTCGAGCGCGGCCGCAGGACCGCCAGCGGAACGCCCAGATCGGCGCCCAAGCCGTGCGTCTGGGCGGCATCCCGGGCCTCCAGGGCCGCCGCGCCACGCAGCACGGCCTGGCGGCCCAGTGCGGCTTCGAGCTGTTCGATCAGTGACGTCATGGTCGGCCTTCACCTCACTGTAAATATGATAAATAGCATGAGTCGCGGCGCACGCCGACGTCAAGTCGCCGGCGCTATACTTGCTCGATCGACCGCCCCACGAGCACGCCTTCGATGCGACCGAGGACGCCCCGGCCTTCCAACAGACCCCAGCGCGCGAAGGCGCTGCGACTGCACGGCACCATCGCCCGTGACATCGGTGTGCGCATCGTGTCGGGAAAACTTGCGCCGGGCCGTGTGTTGGAAGGTGAGATCCTCGCCAGTGAGCAGCTGCGGGTGTCGCGCACCGCTTACCGGGAGGCGCTGCGCATTCTTGCCGCCAAGGGTCTGGTCGAGTCCCGCCCGAAGCTCGGTACGCGGGTGAGCGAATCACGCGCATGGCATCTGCTCGACCCGGACGTGGTGTCGTGGATCTTCAGCGCGCAGCCGGATGCGCGCCTACTCGCCGGGCTGTTCGAGCTGCGCGCCATCGTCGAGCCGGCCGCCGCGGCGCTGGCTGCCGCGCGCCGCAGCAGAGAGCAGCTGCGCACCATGCGCCTGGCCCTCGATGACATGGCCAGCGAATCCCTGGCCGTCGAGGCCGGCCGGCAGGCCGACCGGCAGTTCCATTCGGCGCTGTTCGAGGCCTCGGGCAACCCGTTCCTGGCCTCTCTGACCAGCGGGATCGCCGCCGCCGTCACGTGGACCACCATCTTCAAGCAGCGCGGTGCGCCCCTGGCGCGCAATCCGCTGCCCGATCACCGCCGCGTGTACGAAGCGGTGGACCGGCGCGACCCGGCGGCGGCGCGCGCCGCCATGACCGATCTGGTACGCCTGGCGCTGCTGGACACGACCCGCGCCCGATCCGCGCCGGCGCGCCGCGCCGGCGCGCCGATCAGGATGAGACCAGCTGCTCGCTCCGCACGGCGCCGGTAGTGCGGTAGCCCCACAGCGCGTAGAACAACACATAGCCGTAGCAGGCCCACGGCAGAATGTACGACAGATGCAGGCCGATGTGATCGGCAAGGACGCCCTGCAGCTCCGCGAGCGCGCCGCCCGCAATCGCCATGATCAACAGTCCCGAGCCTTCCTCGGTCAGCGGCCCGAGGCCGTCGATGCCGAGCGTGAAGATCGTCGGAAACATGATCGAGTTGCACAAACCGACCGCGAGCAGACAATACATCGCAATGTGACCGGATGTAGCGAGAACAATTGCGACCAAGGTGAGCGCACCGAGCGTCACCGCGGTCAACAGGCGTTGCGGCTTCATCCGGCGCAGGAGCCACGAGCCGATGAAGCGTCCGACCATGGCTCCACCCCAATACAAGGTGAGATAGTCGGCGGCCCGCTGATGCGACAGACCGCCGATCGAGGGCAGGGACATGAAATTGATCAGCGTCGAGCCGATGCCGACCTCACAGATGAGATAAAGCGCGATAGCCGGTACGCCGAACACCAGATTGCGGTGCCGCCAGAGACTGTGGTGCGCGCGCTCGGTACGGGCCATGCGCCGCGTCTCCTTGCCGAGATCCGGCAGCCGCACCCGCCAGACGAGTATCGCGAGCGCCAGCAGCACCAGCGCGATGATCGCATAGGGGAGTTCCACCGTGTGCACGCTGGCGGTCCGCTGCGCCGCCGTCAGATGAGCGCTGCCGTGCGCAGTGGCCGCGGCGCCGTGCCCGAGGATCAACAGTCCGCCGAACAGCGGCGCCAGCATCGTGCCGGCGGAATTGAGCGCCTGCACGAGGTTCAGGCGGCTGGAGGCCGTGTCCGGCGGGCCGATGACCGCCACATAGGGGTTGGCCGCCACCTGTAGGAGCGTAATGGAGGCGGCCAGCAGAAACAGCGCTACCAGGAACAGACCGTATGACTCCAGCATGGCCGCAGGAATGAAGCCGGCGGCGCTCACGGCCATGCCCAACAGGCCGAGCACCACCGAGAGTTTGTAGCCCGTGCGCTCCAGGATCTTGGCCGACGGCATGGCCATGATCAGGTAGGCGAGGAAGAACACGAGCTGAATCAGCAGGACTTGCGCGTAGTCCAGCTGGAAGGCGGTCTTGAAGTGCGGGATGAGGGTATCGTTCAGGACGGTCACGAAGCCCCACATGAAGAACACGGTTGCGAGCACGACCAGCGCCGCCGTGTACGCCTGCGTCGCGCCACCTTGCGGGCGCGCCACGTTCGAGTCGCCGCCGATCATGATTGCCATACTGAGGGCTCCGGATCGCGAGGGTCCGCCCTGAGCGCGCGGGTCGGCGCCATGGCTCGCCGTTTAATCAGACAATTGAAGGCCGGACAATACGAAGCGGCCGGACCGGCTGTCAAGCGCCGCTTATTAATCAGACAATTAGGCTTGCATTGCATTATGATTCCACTCCGAATTCGCGCTGGCCGGGAGTATCCATGTCATTGCATCTGGTACAGATCGAAATCGCCGCCGAGCGTTGCGTAGCGGCTCTCGTCGACGAGCGACACGCGCATCGCCTGGACGGGGTCGCGAGCGTATACGAGCTTGCGACGCAGGCCATAGCGTCGGGTCTCACCCTGCAGGAGGCGGTGAGCCGCCGCCGCACGGACCAGCGCATCGCGCTCGAGGGTGTGCGGCTGCTGCCCCCGGTCGACCATCCGGATCCGGCGCATCTGTATCTGACCGGCACGGGGCTCACCCATCTCGGCTCGGCCGAAAGCCGCGACAAGATGCATGCGCTTGCCGCCGGTGATGCGGGCCAGACCGATTCCATGCGCATCTTTCGCGAGGGACTGGAGGGCGGCAAGCCGGCCGCGGGCGGCCCGGGGGCGCAACCGGAGTGGTTCTACAAGGGCGATGGCTCGAGCGTCGTGGCGAGCGGCGCGCCGCTCAAATCGCCTTCCTTCGCCCTCGATGCCGGCGAGGAGCCCGAAATCGCCGGGATCTACCTGATCGACCCCGAGGGAGTGCCGCGCCGGCTCGGCTTCTGCCTGGCGAACGAATTCTCCGATCACGTGACCGAGCGGCACAACTACTTGTGGCTCGCGCACTCGAAGCTGCGACCGGTGGCGCTCGGGCCGGAACTGCTCACCGGCGAGCTGCCTCCCGACGTGCGCGGCACCAGCCGTATCTACCGGGGCGAGCGGTTGCTCTGGGAGAAGCCGTTTCTCACCGGCGAGACGAACATGTCGCACTCGATCGCCAACCTGGAGCATCATCACTTCAAATATGCGGGTTTCCGCCGTCCCGGCGACGTACACGTGCATTTCTTCGGCACGGCGACCCTGTCGTTCTCCGATCAGGTGCGCACCGAGCCGGGCGACGTCTTCGACATCCGTGCCGACGCCTTCCTTCTGCCGCTGCGCAATCCCCTGGGGCGCGGCGCCCCGGCGGGCGCCGCGCCGCGCCCGCTCTGAGCGAGCGCGCATGCGGTGCGCGGCGTCCGCGCGCTCAGCCGCGTTTGGCGAGGCGTCGCTCACCGTCGAGTCGATGCGGCCAGCGGGGCAGCTCGGCGGCGCGCAGCTCCACCGGAAGCAATGCCTCGGGGAAGCCCTGATAACACACCGGCCGCAGAAAGCGGTCGATCGCCAGGGTGCCCACCGAGGTGCCGCGCGCGTCGGAGGTCGCCGGGAAGGGCCCGCCATGAACCATCGCATGACACACCTCGACGCCGGTCGGCCACCCGTTGACGATGATTCGTCCGGCCTTGCGCTCCAGTGCTGGCAGCAGTCCGTGCGCGAGCGGCTGATCGGCCTCGTCCATGTGCAACGCCAGGGTCAGCTGACCCTCGAGCCGCTCGATGATCTGACGAATCTCCGCGACCGTCGCACACCGCACCACGAGCGCGGCGGGGCCGAAGGTTTCCTCGGCGAGCTCAGGACGCTCGAGGAGCATGGCGGCGGGAACGCTGAACAGCGCCGCGCGCCCGCAGTTCGCTTCGCCGCCCTCGGCACCGCGCGCGATCAGCTCGGCGCCTCGGGCCGTCAAGTGCTCGACGCCCTGCGTATAGTTACGATGAATGCCGGCGGTGAGCATCACGCCGGGCGTGATGTCCGCGAGTGCCGTGCCGGCGGCGTCCAGGAATGTCTGCAGACCCGGGCTGTGCAACGCCAGGATGATTCCGGGATTGGTGCACATCTGGCCGACGGACAGCGTCAGCGAAGCGGCAAATTCGCGCGCCAGGCGCTCGGCGCTCGAGCCGAGCACCCCCGGCATCAATATGACCGGATTGACGCTGCTCATCTCGGCGAACACCGGGATGGGCTCGGGGCGCGTCGCCGCCACGTGCATCAGCGCCAGACCTGCCGCGCGAGAGCCGGTGAATGCCACGGCCCGAATGTGGGGATCGGCGGCCAATGCCGCGCCCAGCTTGGTGTCCGGACCGTTGAGGAGCGAGAACACGCCTTCGGGCATGCCGGTCTCGGCGGCCGCCGCCGTGATGGCCTGCGCGACCCACTCGCCGGTACCGGGGTGCGCAGGGTGGCCCTTGACCACGATCGGACAGCCGGCCGCGAGCGCCGTCGCGCTGTCGCCACCGGCCACCGAAAAGGCGAGCGGAAAATTGCTCGCACCGAACACCGCCACCGGTCCGATGGCGACCCTGCGCTGGCGCAGGTCCGGACGCGGCGCCGGCTGACGCTGCGGCATCGCCGGATCGACACGCAGGCCCAGCCACTCGCCCGAGCGCAGCTCGGCGGCAAACAGGCGCAGCTGATTCGTGGTACGGGTACGCTCACCCTCCAGCCGCGGCAGCGGCAATCCCGTTTCGCGGTGCGCGCGCTGCAGCAGCGGCTCGCCTTGCGCCAGGATCTGCTTGGCGATCGCCTCGAGAAACAGGGCGCGTCGTTCCGGCGGCAGCCCCCGATAGGCATCGAACGCGGCTTGCGCAAGCGCGCAGGCGGCCTCCACCTCTGCGGAGCCTGCGACGCTGAAGGCGGGCTCCAGCGGGCGGCCCGACGCGGGATCAAGCGCTTGAAATTTCCGCGGCGTTTCCCGTCGCTCGCGACCGATGAACAACTCTCCAGTCAGTGCCATGTGAACGCTATGCTCCTGATGACGTGCCCGGTGCAAGCATGATGGTACGCTCCCGCGCATAATGATGCGCCCTTCCCGGCCCTTGATTTCCACGGAGTGCAGTGCACGATGACAGCTCTTTATTCCGACCTCAAAGATCGAGTCGTTCTGGTCACCGGCGGAGGCTCCGGGATCGGCGAAGCCATCGTGCGGGCGTTCGCCGCGCAGCAGGCCAAGGTCGCCTTCATCGATGTGGCCCGGGGACCCTCGCAGGCGCTAGCCGCGGAGCTCGCCGGCGCCGGCGCGACCGTGCATTTCGAGCCCTGCGATCTGACCGACATCGCGGCACTGCGGCGCGCGATCACGGTCATCGCCGAACGGTTGGGACCCATCATGGTGCTGGTCAACAACGCGGCCAGCGACGAGCGGCACGCCACCGAGGAGGTGACCGAGGCGTTGTGGGACAGCCGCATCGCGGTCAATCTGAAGCAGCAGTTCTTCTGCGCACAGGCGGTGCTGCCGGCCATGAAGGCCGCCGGGCGCGGTGCGATCGTCAACTTGGGCTCCATCTCCTGGATCATCGGCCAGGGCGGCATGGTCGCCTATACCACCTCGAAATCGGCGGTGCTGGGGCTGACACGCTCGCTGGCGCGCGATTACGGTCCGTATGGGATCCGGGTCAACGCGGTGGCGCCCGGCTGGATCATGACGCAGCGGCAACTCGAGAGATGGGTGACGCCGGAAACCGAGAAAGAGATCCAGGCCCGACAATGCCTGAAGCGCGGGCTTGAGCCCTCCGAGGTTGCCAGCGTCATCGTGTTTCTCGCCTCGGATGCCGCCAGCGCATGCACCAGCCAGCAATACATCGTGGACGGCGGCTGGGTGTAACCGCCCTCGGGGCGCGCCCGGCGTTACGATGTGTCCATCGCCGCGACGCGGCAATCGGATGGGTTCCATGAACACTGCCATGCTCGCCCCGCCCGAAACTCGCCTGCTCATCGATGGCCGGCGTGCGGCCGGCGAGGGACCGCCCGAGACCATCCTGGATCCGTCCACCGGGCGGTGCATCGCATCCGTTCGCGAGGCCACCGGCGAGCAACTCGAGGCCGCGGTTGCGGCCGCCGCGCGCGCTTTCGAGCGCTGGTCCCGGACGACGCCGGGGCATCGGGCCCGGCTGTTGCTCGAGATCGCCGCACACCTGGACGCCCAGGCCGAAGCGTACGCGCAGCTCGAATCGCTCAACACGGGCAAACCTCTCGAGGCGATGCGCAAGGACGAGATGCCGGCCATCGCGGACGTCTTCCGCTTCTTCGCCGGGGCGGTGCGAGTCCAGAGCGCCCCGGCCGCCGCCGAGTACGTGCGCGGCTATACCAGCATGATCCGTCGTGATCCCGTGGGGGTGGTCGGCTCGATTGCGCCATGGAATTACCCGCTCATGATGGCGGCCTGGAAGCTGGCGCCGGCGCTCGCGGCGGGCAACACGGTCGTGTTGAAGCCATCGGAGCAGACGCCGCTCACCGCTTTGAAGCTGGCCGGGGCGTTGGCCGAGCTGCTGCCCAGCGGAGTTGCCAACGTCGTGTGCGGCCGTGGAGATACGGTGGGCGCGTCACTGGTCGCCCATCCGAGCGTACGCATGGTCTCGCTGACCGGCGACGTATCGACCGGACAGAAGGTCCTCGCGGCCGCCGCCGGCAATCTCAAGCGGACACACCTGGAGCTCGGTGGCAAGGCGCCGGTCATCATCTGCGCCGACGCCGACCTTGCGGCTGTTGCCGCGGCCATACGCATCCTCGGGTTCTACAACGCCGGACAGGATTGCACCGCCGCGTGCCGCCTGTACGTTGCGGCACAGGCCTACGACCGTGTCGTCGCGGACGTGACCCAGGCGGCGAGCAGCCTGAAGGTGGGCGGTCCGGCAAGTCCCGCCGTGGACATGGGGCCGGTCATCTCGGCCGAGCAACGCCGCCGCGTAGCCGGGTTCATCGAGCGCGCCGCCGCGGACAAGCATCTGAGCATCACGACCGGCGGCCGGGCGCGCGCCGGCGAGGGATTTTTCTACGAGCCGACCGTGATCGCGGGCGCCCGTCAGGACGATGAGATCGTCCGGCGGGAAATCTTCGGACCGGTGGTGACGCTCACGCCGTTCACGGACATCGAGCAGGCGATCCGCTGGGCCAATGACTCGGAATACGGTCTCGCCTCCTCGGTGTGGACGCGTGACACCGGTCAAGCGATGCAGGTGGCCGCCCGCCTGCAGTACGGCTGCACCTGGATCAACACGCACGGCATCCTGGCCCGGGAGATGCCGCACGGAGGCTTCAAGCGCTCCGGCTACGGCAAGGATCTCTCGCTCTATGCGCTCGAGGACTACTCCGTGCCTCGCCACGTCATGATCAAGTTAGGATGAGCGCCAGCGCGACAGTGAGTCGCACGGCTTGCGGCCCCGTCGTCGGGGAGTCATCTCGATTTCATCGGTACGCACATTTGCCGCGACGACACCGCGCAGCACCTTTGGCCGGCGGGCGGCTCGAGGTCCTCGTGCCGCAGCACGGTCTTGCCCCGCCGCCGCGCCGTGGAGGATCGATCAGCGCGTCTGCGCGACCGCGCGCTCCAATTCGCGCAGGTCGCGGCCGCGCGTCTCGCGGCCGTACCATGCGATCAATACAAGGGCCAACACGACCGGCACGGAGATCGCCAGCGCCGACATTCGCAAAGCCGGCACCAGCGCAAGCACGCCGAGTCCCTGGCAGATCAGCCCGCCCGCCTTGCTGCAGCCGGCCACCCATCCGGTGGCGCGTCCGCGGATGCGCAGCGGATAGTTTTCCGCGGCGTATGGCAGCAGAACGGAGATGACGCCGGTCGAGCCGACGATGAGCAACGCCGGCGCAAGCAGCGGATTGCCGGCGCCCGTCACTGCGCTGTGCTGCAGGACCAGCGTCAGGATGCCCGCCGCGGTGATCGCGGTCATGACCAGTAACGTACCCTTGGTGCTCCAGCGCGAATAAAGGAACGCCGCGATCGCCACCACCGGGGCGGCAAACAGAGTGGAGCGGGCAATGAGCGCGGCCGCAAGCCCCATGTTACGGCCCTGCGCGATCAACTCGCCGGGCAGCCAGAGCAGCAGCCCGAAATTGACAAAACCCCAGGAGAGCCCCGCGACCGTCAAAGCCACCGTCGTGCCGAGGAAGCGCCGATCCGTGGGCGGCAGGTGGGAGTGATCGAGACTCGCCTCCTCGTCCCATCCCTCGCATTGCGTGACGACCACGGAGCCGAATCGCTCGAGCGTCGAGCGCGCTTCCTCGGGGCGGCCGATATGGATCAGGAAGCGCGCCGACTCCGGGATGAGCGGCGAGACGGCGATCAGGAGCAGGCCCGATGGCAGGTTGAGGAACCACATGATGCGCCAACCGAAGAGCGGCTGCAGCAGCGCCGAAAAACCCGAGGCGGCGAGGTACCCGCCCAACGCGCCGGCGCCGCCGACGAGCACGAGACTCCAGCCGCGGTGCTTTGTGGGCATGATTTCCGCGAGCAGCGCATAGGCCACCGGCAGCAAGCCGCCGGCCGAGGCGCCCATGATGAAACACATGAACACATTCCAGCTGAACAAGGGCATTGCCCCACAGATCGAGGTGCCGATGAACATTACCGCGGCGAGCAGGATGGTGGCGCGCCGGCCATACCGATCCGCGAGCGCGCCCCACGCGAAGGATCCGAGCGTCGCGCCCGACAGCGCCGCGAACGGCAGCACCGAGACTCCAGCCGCGCTCAGACCGTACTCGGCGCGCATCCCCGGAATCACGAAGCCGAGCGTGCTGACTTTCATGATGTCGACCACCAGGGCGATGGCGAGCGCGGCGCCAGCCATCCAGTGCCATACGGTGAGTGGCGCATCTTCGGGGGCCACGATGCGCTGGTGAATCGCCCAGTCGCCGGAAGTGGCTCGTTTGGGCTGCAGTCCGTAGGCGGTCGCCGCCGCGCCGGCCAGGATGCACGCCATGCCGCACAGCATCGGCGCTCCCATGGGCATGCCGACCATGCGGTAATGCATGGCGCGCGCCATGAGGAAGGCCGGAATGTGCAGCAGCACGCCGAACACGACGGCGAGGCTGCCGAGCCAGAAGGCGAGCGGGCTGCGCCGGTCCGCGAACATGAACCATTTATTCAACCGCTACTCCCCGGCCGCGCGACCGGCGCGCCGGCCACGCGGCTCAGTCAATTACCTCTTGGAGCCATACAGCGTCCGTGTCCGAGACATTAGCGCAGCACGATGAGCAGATCCTTCGGGTCGACCATCTGGCCGGGCGTGACCAGCACCTCAGCGACCTCGCCGTCGATCTCCGCGCGCACCTGAGTCTCCATCTTCATCGCCTCCAGACTCACCAGCACGTCGCCGCGGGCCACTTTCCGACCGACGCTGACCGCGATCGTCGCGATCGCGCCGGGCATCGGCGCGCCGATCTGCTTCGGATCGTCGGGCTGGGCCTTGCGCGGCGCCGGACGCTTGGCGACCTGGCTGCGGTCCGGCACCCGCAGCGAGCGGGGCTGTCCGTTGAGCTCCATGAATACCGTCCGCGTGCCGTCCTCGTGCACGTCGCTGCAGGCTATGTAGCGCACGAACAAGCGCTTGCCCCGCTCCAGATCGATGCTGATCTCGTCTCCAGACTCCATGCCGTAGAAGAACACCGAAGTCGGCAGAATCCCCACATCGCCGTAGCGGGTTCGCTCGGCTGCATAGTCTATCCAGACCTTCGGATACATCAGGTACGAGGCCAGGTCGTCGTCGGTGACCGGCCGGGTCGAGTACTGTTGGATCTTGGTCCGCTCGGTCTCCAGATCGATCGGCGGCATCGAGGCGCCCGGCCGGCTCGTGAGCGGGGCGGTGTCCTTGAGCACCTTGCGCTGCAGCGCCGGCGGAAACCCGCCGTAAGGCTGACCGAGCTCGCCATGGAAGAATCGCACCACCGAATCGGGGAACGCCACGTCCACCTGCGGGTCGAGCACCTGCTCGGCGGTGAGGTCGCTGGTGACCATCAGCAACGCCATGTCGCCGACCACCTTGGAGCTGGGTGTTACCTTGACGATGTCGCCGAACAGCTGATTGACTTCGGCGTAGGCCCGGGCCACGCGCGGCCAGTGTGCGCTGTCGATTCCCAGGGCGCGCGCCTGTTCACGCAGGTTGGTGTACTGCCCGCCCGGCATGCCGTGCACGTACACTTCGGAGGCGCCGGACCGGATATCGCTCTCGAACGCCGTATAGAGCCGTCGCACCTGCTCCCAGTACGCGGACAGCACGCGCAACTTGTCCGGATCGATGCCCGAGTCGCGTGGACCATGACGCAGCGCTTCGACGATCGAGCCGAGATTCGGTTGGGATGTCAGCCCGCTCATCGCATCGATGGCGCCATCCACCGCATCCGCGCCCGCCTCCACCGCCGCCAGCACGCTCGCGGCGGCGATCCCGCTGGTGTCATGCGTATGGAAATGGATGGGCAGGTCGATTTCCGTCTTCAACGCCTTGATCAAGGCATACGCCGCGCGCGGCCGGCACAAGCCGGCCATGTCCTTGATGGCGAGGACGTGCGCGCCCGCGGCTTTGAGCTGCCGCGCCATCCCGAGGTAGTAGTCGAGCGTGTACTTCTTCTCGCGCGGATCGCCGAGATTGCCGGTATAGCAGATCGCCGTCTCGCACAGCCGGCCCGTCTCGAGCACCGCGTCGATCGCCACGCGCATGTTATCGACCCAGTTGAGCGAGTCGAAGATGCGGAACACGTCGATGCCGCCCTGTGCCGCCCGCTTGACGAAGAAGCGCACCGCGTTGTCCGGGTAATTGGTGTAGCCGACCGCGTTGGACGCGCGCAGCAGCATCTGCAGCAGCAGATTGGGCATGCGCTCGCGCAGGGTCGAGAGCCGCTCCCACGGGTCCTCGCGCAGGAAGCGCATCGCCACGTCGAACGTCGCGCCGCCCCAACATTCCACCGAGAACAGGTCCGGAACGAGGCTAGCGTAGTACGGCGCTATGGCCGCCATGTCGATGGTGCGCATGCGCGTGGCGAGCAGCGACTGGTGCGCGTCGCGCATCGTGGTATCGGTCAGCAGCACTCGTTCCTGGGCCAGCATCCAGCGGGCGAAACCCTCCGGTCCCAGCGCGTTCAGCCGTTGCCTGGCACCCTCGGGCGGCTCGCCCAGCGGCACCGCCGGCAGCTTCGCGCTTTCAATTCGCTCCGGGCGCGGCCGGGCGCGCGTCTCCGGGTTGCCGTTGACGATGGTCTCGGCGATGAAGGTCAGGATGCGGGTCGCGCGGTCGCGCTTGCGCGGCCACTGGAACAGCTCCGGCGTCTCGTCGATGAATCGGGTGGTGTAGGAGCCGTCGGCGAAGCGCGGATGCGTGATGACCTGATCGAGGAAGCGCAGGTTGGTGACCACGCCGCGGACGCGGAATTCCCACAGCGCGCGATGCATGCGCGCGATGGCCTCGCTCGGCGTCGATGCCCAGGCTGTCACCTTGACCAGCAGCGAGTCGTACGAGCGGGTGATGATGGCGCCGGTGTAGGCTGTGCCGGCATCGAGGCGGACCCCGAAGCCCGCCGGGCTGCGGTAGGCGCTGATCTTGCCGTAGTCCGGAATGAAGTTGTTCTCCGGATCCTCGCTGGTCACTCGGCATTGCAGCGCATGTGCCTGAATGCGGATGTCCTGCTGGGCCGGCACGCCGCTGTCGGGCGCGCCGATGCGCGCGCCCTCGGCGATGCGAATCTGCGCCTTGACCAGATCGATGCCGGTGGCGCATTCCGTGACGGTGTGCTCGACCTGGATGCGCGGATTGACCTCGATGAAGTAGAAGCGGCCGCTGTCGGCATCCTGAAGGAATTCCACCGTACCGGCGTTGGTGTAGTCGGCGGCTCGCCCGATTGCAAGCGCGGCCTGACAGATCTCGGCGCGCTGCACGTCGGTGAGAAATACCGCCGGCGCACGCTCGACCACCTTCTGATTGCGCCGCTGCACCGTGCAATCGCGCTCGAACAGGTGCACCAGCGTGCCGTGGGTATCGCCGATGATCTGGACCTCCACGTGCCGGGCGTGGTGCACGAGTTTCTCCAGATACACCTCGTCGTTGCCGAACGCGGCCTTCGCCTCCCGCCGCGCCACCGGCAGCAGCTCCGCGAGCTGCGCATCGCTCTCGATCGCGCGCATGCCGCGGCCGCCGCCGCCCCAGCTCGCCTTGAGCATGACCGGATAGCCGATCTGCCCGGCCAGGCGCCGACACTCGTCCAGATCGCGGGGCAGCGGGTCGGTGGCCGGCATCACGGCGACGCCCGCGCGTACGGCCAGATTGCGCGCCGAGACCTTGTTGCCCAGTAGGCGCATGGTCTGCGGCCGCGGGCCGATGAAAATGATGCCGGTCCGATCGCAGCCCGCGGCCAGCTCGGGGTTCTCGGAGAGAAAGCCGTAGCCCGGATGCACCGCATCCACGCGCGCCTCGCGCGCGATCCGCAGAATGTCCTCGATGTCGAGGTAGGCGTCGATCGGTCCTTTGCCCTGCCCGACCAGGTAGGCTTCGTCGGCCTTGGTGCGATGCAGCGAAAAGCGGTCCTCGCGCGAGTAGATCGCCACGGTCCGCAGGCCGAGCTCGCTTGCGGCCCGCATCACGCGGATGGCGATCTCGCCTCGATTGGCGACCAAAATGCTTCGAATCCTCTGTGACATGCGCTCGTTCACCCTTAAAATTCACCCCCGATCATAGCGGCTGTACACCGAGCGTGGGCGAGACTGATTCTGAAATGTATGCCATCGCGATTCATGGCGGCGCCGGCGGGCTGCCGCCGCAGCGGCTCTCGAGCGAGCAGCAACGGCGGTACCACGATGGCCTGGCCGCGGCGCTCGACCGCGGCTACGCAGTGCTCGAGGACGGCGGCTCGAGTCTCGAAGCGGTCATCGCGGCCGTTCGTATCCTCGAGGACGATCCGCTGTTCAACGCCGGCCGGGGTGCAGCGCTGACCCGTGAAGGGATTGCCGAGCTCGACGCGGCCGTGATGGACGGCAGCACGCTGCGCGCCGGCGGCGTGGCGGCGGTGCGGCACGTGAAACATCCCATCGAGCTTGCCCGCCGCGTGATGGAGAAATCCCGGCATGTCCTGCTGGTCGGCGCAGGCGCCGAGGAATTCGCGCTCGAGGAGGGCCTGGAGCTCGTGCCCAATGCGTATTTCCGCACTGCCGAGCGCCGGGCCGAGTTGGACCTGTTGCGCAGCGGGCAGCAGGTCTCGGAGCTGGTACCGGCGCCACACGGCACCGTCGGAGCGGTGGCGCGGGATGCGCACGGCAATCTGGCCGCGGCAACCTCTACCGGGGGCATGGCCAATAAGCGGCCGGGCCGCGTGGGTGACTCCCCGGTCATCGGCGCAGGGACCTACGCCAGAAACGGCGTATGCGCAGTCTCGGCCACCGGGCACGGCGAGTATTTCATGCGTCTCGTGGCCGCCTATCACGTCTGCGCCGCGGTGGAGTACCGTGGGCTAGGCGTTCAAGAGGCGGTGCGCGAGACGATACACGAGCGTCTCGCCGGGCTCGGTGGCCGCGGCGGCATCATCGCCGTCGACGCGGGCGGGCGGATCACCCTCGAGTTCAACACCGAGGGCATGTTCCGCGCCGCCCGCGACTCCGGCGGCCGGCGTGAAATCGGCTTCTAGCCGGAATCTCGGTGGCCGCCGCGATGCACGACGGTGGCCAGCTCAGCGACCACCAGCCGTATCCCCTGCAGCCCGGCGCGTGTGTGGGTGATGCCACCCTCGGCGGCGCCGCGCACGAGATCGTCCCAGACCTCCGGCGCGTCCAGCCAGCGGGGCCGCAGCCAGCCTGCGGTGCGGCGGGCCAGCTGCAGCATGCGCAGGATCGTCTGCTTGGCGATCTGTTGCGCGCACTGCGGGTGCATGCCGAGCGCCAAGGGCGCATGGTTCGCGTAGCGCCCGGCGACCGACCACGCGTAGCAGAGCACGAATTGCGCGCCCGTGATCGCGCGCGGCGTCGCGAACGGCTCCTCGTACTCGGCCTGCGGTGCGTCGCAGACCTGTGCATGCTCCAGATTCTGCCAGCGGCGCGGATCGGCAAATCCCGCGTCGAACAGCAGATACGGGTGGCTGGCCAAGCGCTTGCGGGCCTCGCCGTCGAGCGCCAGCCAAAGCTCGGCGACCCGGCATGCGGCCGGATTTGCCGTTCCCGCGTGAGCTTGTTCCACGAGCACGTCCAGGCAGTAGGTGTTCAAGTCGGGCAGAGGCTCGACGACCTCGCGTGGCGGCCGAGGAATCCAGGAACGGTACCCACTCAAAGTATTCCAATCGTAATCGGACATTGTAAGACCTCCGTGCAACCTCCCCACAACTCATGGTAGCTCCGGAGCGGCAGCCCCCAATGCTGCATTTCTGTCATTTTTCGCAGCTAAGTGAGATTGTTCTTTTCTGGAATTGGCCGAAAATGTGTCTCGTGGGCCGCAGTCGCGGCATAAAAACTACGGGAAAGGAACGGATATGCGTATCGTGGAAGATCGCTATGAGGGGGAGCTGCAGAACTTTCATCTAGCTCTGCGGCTCGTTCTGCGCGAGGCTCGCACGCGGACCATCCGCCTCTACACAGGCCTCACGGATCACCGGATCCGCCGGTTGTGGCAACGCTACTGCGGCGGCGCGCGGGGTCTGGCGCGCCACCGCGGCAAATCGCCGCACCAACCCAGCTACTTCATCCGCTCAGTGCCTGTGCGCCAGGAAGCCTCGGTTCTCGCCGCGGCCTACTGCGCCTACGGGCTGGCGCGTGAAGAGCAGGTGCCGGGACAGCCGGACGCCGTGCCGAGTGTGGTCATGGGTATGCAGCTCAGCGATATCTTTGACTACTACTCCGCCATGGCGCGCGAGCCGGCGGTGTCGTTCGAGCACGCGGTGTTTCTGTCCCAGTGCCTGCGCGACGGCCATGAGCTTGCGGTGCGCCGCTGCGCGAAGTGCCACGGGCACATGGTGGTGGAGCGTTTCCCGGTCCGGGACCGCTGGTGTGACCATTGTGTCGCCCACAGGGGGGCGCGGCAGACCCCGGGAGGCTGACCCACGCGCGCTGTCCGGTCATCCATGCTGGCTCGTCCGACCTTCTTTTCCGGCGCGTATCTCGACCGCCGCACCGAGGCTCGGGAGCAGACGGATTGGCTGGACAGCGCGCTTGCCGACCCGCATACGCAATTCCTGCTGGTCCGTGACAGTACCCAGCTGCTGTTCGGCGGACCGGAGCCGCGCATCGCGTTCGTCAGCGGCCGGCATCCGGCGGTGGCAGCCGCCGAGGCACGCCAGTTCGTGCTGCTCGGATGGTTCCGGCAGCGGCGATGTGTGTTGCTGATGCTCGCGCCCGAATGGCAGGACATCGACCTGCCCGAGGGCGCTGGCTTCCAGGAGCTGCGGGCCCTCTCGCCACAGCTTGCGCCAGAGGAAGCAGGCCTGGCGGCGTGCGCGCGGGCGCTGTCGATCTGGCGCGGACGGCAGCGCTATTGCGGGGTCTGCGGGGCGCCCACCATGCCGGCCCGGGCCGGCCACAGCGTGGTTTGCACCGACAAAGGATGCGGGCACGAGTTCTTCCCGCGCCTCGAACCGGCCATCATCGTGCTCGTCACCGATGGCGCGCACGCGCTTCTCGGCCGCCAGATCACCTGGGAACCGGGCCGCTACTCGACGATCGCAGGTTTCGTCGAGCCTGGAGAGAGCCTCGAAGACGCCGTGCGCCGCGAGGTGATGGAGGAAACGGGGATCCAGGTGCTGTCCACCTGCTACGACGGGTCCCAGCCCTGGCCGTTTCCCGCCTCGCTCATGGTCGGCTTCCAGGCCGTTGCCGCGTCCGGGACGGTGCGTGTCGGTGGAGAGCTCGAAGACGCGCGCTGGTTCACACGCGCCGAGATCGGCGGCGGCGCCGTACGGCTGCCGCCGGCCTATTCGATTTCCCGGCGGCTCATCGATGCGTGGCTGGGAGCGGCTCCCTAGTGTGTCTTGCGGTGCTGGCTTGGTGTGCTCACCCGCGCTATCGGTTGATCGTCGCGGCGAATCGGGACGAGTATCACGATCGCCCGGCGGCGGCGCTCGCGCCGTGGCCGGCGCCGGACGAGCTCCTGGCCGGCCGTGACTTGCGCGCGGGTGGTACCTGGCTCGGCATCGACCGCGGACGCCGCTTCGGCGTCATCACCAACTACCGCGATCTGCAACAGGCTCCGCTCGGGGCGCCCTCGCGCGGCGGGTTGATCCCCGATTACCTGCGTGGCGCGAGCGCCGCGGGCGAGTATCTGCGCGCGGTCGAGCCGCGCGCGGCCGACTATGGGGGCTTCAATCTGCTGCTCGCTGACGGCGAGTCTCTGTGGTATGGCTCGAACCGGGCGCAACCTTTCGCGCGCCGTCTCGAGCCGGGTGTCTATGGCCTCTCCAATGAGCAACTCGATGCGCCCTGGCCGAAGGTCCTGCGGGTCCGCCGCCGCTTCGAGCGGTGGCTGGCAGAGGCCGCTTCGGTCGCCGAGCCGGCCGGCCTTCTGGCGCTGCTCGATGACCGCCGCCCGGCCGACGAGAGCGAGTCCACGCTGACGCAGGCGGGACCGCTCGGCTGGACGCGAGTCCTCTCCGCCCCGTTCGTCGAGCACCCCGAATTCGGAACGCGCTGCTCCACCGTCGTGCTGCTCGAGCACGATGGCGCTTTCCGGGTCAGCGAGCGGCGCTTCGACCGCTCGGGCCGCTATACCGGCGAGGCGCAATACCGCCTGCGCGCCGCCGAGTGGTGCTGAGGGAGCCCGAAGCCGCGCATCACATCACCGGCGGTCATGACAGATTACAATGGCTCGCCTAACGCCGAGCCGGCTGGGGTCAGATAAGGTCGATGGCGAGTCGCAAACCGTTTCGCGGGGCTCCGCTGGCGCGGCTCTCCGGGGCGCTCGTATTGCTGCTCGCGAGCGCCGCGGCGCATGCCAACATCGCATTGACCGTCCGCGGCGTCGGCGGGGAGCTGCGGACCAATGTGCTCGCGTACCTCAGCTTCGAGCGCTACAAGAACAGCGCCCATTTGACCGCCGCGACCATCGAGCGGCTGGAGAACCGGGTACCGAGCGAAGTGAGCTCGGCTCTCGAGCCGTACGGATACTTCAATCCGACCGTGCACCTGCAGGTCGCCCGGTCGGGGCCGAACGTCTGGCGGGTCAACCTCACGATCGATCGTGGCCGGCCGGTGCTCGTGCGGGGCATCGACGTGCGCTTGAGCGGCGCGGGCGCCGATGACCCACTGTTCACCCGCATCACCACGCGTCTGCCGTTTCATCTCGGGGAACGGCTGAACGAGACAGCCTACGAAGGGCTCAAGAGCCAGCTGTTGCAGACCGCCGCGACGTACGGTTATCTCGACGGGCGCCTGATGCGTCACGAGCTGCTGGTGAACCCGGTGAAGCACAGCGCGCGCATCGCCCTGACGCTCGACACCGGAGTCCGCTACCGTTTCGGCGTCACGGAGATTCATCAGGACGCCCTGACGAACTCGCTGGTGCGTCGTTATCTGCGCTATCGGCAAGGCCAGCCGTTTAATCTGGGCCGGGTGCTGCGCACCCAGTTCGTGCTCGACGACTCGGGATATTTCTCCAATGTCGAGGTCGTGCCCGGCAAGCCCGACGCGGCTGATCATACGGTGCCGGTGATCGTTCGCGCGAAGCGCAGCCGGCCCCAGGTCTATTCGATCGCGACGGGCTACGAGACGGACACCGGCGCACAGGGAATCTTCAGCTGGCAGGACCGGCGGCTCAATGCGCAAGGTCACCAGATGAGCGTCAATCTGGAATTCGCCCAGGTCACCAAATACAGCCTGCAGAGCAGCTACGTCATTCCCATGGGCGATCCGGCCACCGAGAATCTGACGCTCTCGGCACGCATCGAGCAGCGCCAGCTGGCCTCGGTCGATGCCCGCACCGTGACCATCGGCCCCCGGTTCACCCGGGTTTCCGGCCGTTGGCAGACCGTATTCTTCGTCGACGCCGTGCATGCCACCGACACGGTGGAGGGAACCGCCTGCACGGCGTTCGTCGGTCCCCGCTTCCACTGTGTCTTCCCGCAATTCCCCAATGCCATCTCGAGCATCGGCAACGCCGATCTGGTGGTGCCCGGCGTGCAGATCAGCTCGGTGCCGATCGGTTACATCGGTGAGCCGGTGTTCGAGCACGGCGTTTTGATCCAGATACGCGGCTCGCGCGGCGTGCTCGGCTCGCCCGCCAGCTTCCTGCAGATCAATATCCAGCTCGAGCGGGCATTCGCGCTCGCGCCGCGCTGGCACCTGCTTCTGCGCGAGGAGCTCGGCGCGACCGCGGCGTCCCACTTCGGCCAGATGCCGCCGGTGATGCGCTTCTTCGCCGGCGGCGCCGACAGCGTCCGGGGCTTCGAGTACAACGCGCTGAGCCCGATCTACACGGTCTATGCGCTGGAGAAGACGTCGCAGTGCCCCGGCCAGGTGTGCCCGCTGCGCGTGCAGGCCGGAGGCAAGGACGTGATCAGCGGCAGCGTGGAGATCGACCGTAGTCTGCCGCACGACCTGGGCGTTGCGGCCTTCTTCGACTACGGCAACGCATTCAACAGTTTTCACACGCCGCACCTGCTGCAGTACGGCGCCGGCATCGGCCTGCGCGTGCGTCTTCCGGTGCTGACCCTGGGCGTCGACATCGGTCAGCCGCTCTCCGCGCCCGGCAGTCCGCGGCTGTACATCAATTTCCTGCCGCGGTTGTAGGCGCCCGCCGTGATGCGCAAATTCCTGACACTGAGCGGACTGACGATCGCGCTGGCGGCAGTGCTCGGCGCCGCCGTGTTGTGGTTTTTGATCTTCACGACGAGCGGCGCGCGGTTCATCGCCGCGCGCGTATCGCGGCGCTTCGGGACGACGAGCGTACGGATCGAGCGGGTCAGCGGCACGCTCGCCACCGGTGTGCGTGCCGGACGCGTCGTGATCGATCAACGGTACGTGTACGTGCGGCTGCGGAACGTCCATATGCGCGTGCGACCCGCGGCGCTCTCCTGGCGTACGCTGGTCAGTCCGTACATGACGATCGCGGCTGCGTACATCCGCATCAAGGCGGTGCCGCCGCTGCCTGACACCCGTCCGCGGTTCCTGCCGTGGTGGCTCGGAGTTCGCGTCGAGCACGCCCACATCGATCGGCTCGCTCTGGTGACGGAGAGCGGCAGTCACTTGAGCGCCGAGGACATCGACGCCGCCGCGAGGTTGAGCTCTCGCATCCTGAGCGTCACGCGGCTGACATTGCGCGATTCGGGACTGACGCTGGATCTCTCCGGCCGGCTGTATGCCGCGCAACCATTGCACATCTCCGTCGCGGGAACGTACCAATGGAGCGCGCCGCGCGCGCCACAGTGGTCGGGCGGCGTCGCGTTGCACGGTGACTTGGCCAGCCTCGACGTGGAAGCGGGCTTGCACGCGCCGTTTGATGCGCAGCTGCGCGGTTTGCTGAGCGAGCACGACGGCCTGTGGCACGTGCGCAGCGCCTTGAGCCTGCGCGGCCTGGATCTGCGTACATGGCATCGCACGGGTCGCTTCGGTCGCATCAGCGCGCAGCTCGCCCTGACCGGCACCCTGGAGCGTTTCGCGATTGGCGGTACCCTCGATCCGGCCGGGCTGCACGCCGGCAACTTTCATGTCGAGCTGCTCGGCGCCTATGCTCGCGACGTCCTCACCGCACGCCGGCTTGCCGTGACCCAGCTCGCCACGGGTGCGGCGGCCACGGCCGCCGGAACGGTGCGCTGGCGGCAGGGTCGCCCCCGGTTGCACCTGCAAGGCGAATGGCACGCCCTGCAATGGCCCCTGGCCGGCGCCGCGCGCTTCACCAGTCCGCGGGGCCGGTTCTCGCTGGCGGGAGACTTGCCCTATGCGATCGACGCCCGCGGGATTGCGCAGATCGGACACGGGCCGCAAGTCCCGGTGCGTCTGATCGCCGAGGTGCGCCGGACCGGCCTCACGGTCGATCACGCCAACCTCCGTCTGTTCCGGGGCGATGTCCACGCGAGCGGTGCCCTGTCGTGGCTGCCGCCGAAGCACTGGTTCTTGCGGGTCCGGGCTTCGGGACTCGACCCCGGTCAGGTACGGGCCTTCATGGCCGGACGCGTCGGCGTGAGTCTCAGCGCCTCGGGGGAAGGCTTCGGTTCCGCGGCGCCGCTGAGCGTGCGCATCAGTCGGTTCAGCGGCCAAGTGCGCGGCCAGCCGGCCAACGGTGGCGGCACGATTGAGCGCAGCGGCGGGGCCTGGACATTCCGTCACGTTCGCCTCGACCTTGGGCGCACTCGGCTCGCGCTCGACGGCCGGTTGAGTCATCAGCTCGATCTACGGTTCACGGCGGCAGGCGATCTGGCCCTGATCGAGGCCGGCGACAGCGGGCGCTTCGATGCCACCGGCGCGATCCGCGGACCGCGCACCGCGCCGCGCGTGCGCGCCTCGCTGTGGGGATCCAACCTGCGCTTCGGGGATGCGACGCTCCAGTCCCTGGTCGCGCACGTCGACATCGACCCGACCTCGCAGCGTCGCTCGAGTGTGGCCGTGCACCTGCGCGAGCTGCGCTTCCGCCACCGGCGATTGACACAATTCGACTTCACGATGGGCGGCTTCGCTTCGGATCTGCACGCGGATCTCACGGCACGTGCGCCCGGACTGAGTGTGGCGGCGCACGCGTCCGGAAGCTTCTCGGGCGGGATCTTCAACGGCCGGGTCACGGCTTTCAATGCGCTCGGACCGCAAACGCTGCGGATGCATCTGTCCCGGCCGGCCACGCTGCTGCTCTCGCGCACGCAGAGCCGGCTGTCCGCGCTGTGTCTCAACAGCCGGCTGGGCGCGCTGTGCACGGGCGCAACCTGGAACCCGGCGCGCTGGTCGGCGTTTGTGACAGCCCATGACCTGCCGCTGGCGACCTTGACCGCCGGCATGACCCCGACGGTGCAATACGAAGGCCGGATCGGCGCGAGGATCAAGCTGCACGGCCGCGCGGGCATGCCGGCGCAGGGTACGCTGCGCGCGACGCTGGCGGACGCAGTGTTGTCGCGGCGGCTGCTGAGCGGCCAGGTCGAGCGGACGGCGATCGGCTCGGGGCTGCTGACCGCCGTGGCGCTGCCCGGCGTGATCCACGCGCAGGCCTCGCTGACTTCGGGCGCCATCGGCACGGTGGATGCGACGCTCGACGTCGTTCGGGACACCCCGACGTGGCGTGCCATGCCCCTCAAGGGCGTCCTGCGCCTACGGACTACCCGTCTCGATCTGATCTCGCTGTATCTGCCGGGTGTCGATCAGGTTTCCGGTGTGCTCCTCGCGCGAGCCGCGATCGGCGGAACCCTGGCCCATCCGCGCCTCACCGGCGATGTCCGGGTCGAGAGCGGCTCGGCGAACCTATATCAGCCGAATCTGCAGATGCAGCAGTTGGCGCTGCAGGCCAGGATGGTCCAGGGTGCGGTCACGGTCGACGGCACGGCGCGGGTCGGTAAGGGCCTGATGCACGTCCACGGCCAGATGCGCTGGCGGGATGATCTGCCCTACGGAGTGCTGCACCTGTGGGGCAGCAACCTGCAGATCGTGAATCTCCCGGAAGCACAGATCGATGCCGCTCCGGACCTGCAGTTCCGCATCGCGGGGCGGCGCATCGATGCGACGGGCACGGTGTTGGTCTCCCATGCGCGGATCGCACCGCGCAGCTTCGCCGGCGCCGTGAGCGTTTCGTCCGACCAGGTGATCGTCGGGGAAGAATCGTCCAGTCCCGCGCACCGCTATCAAGTCGTGAGCACCATCACGCTGGAGCTCGGCAAGGACGTCAACATCGATACCATGGGCTTGACCGGCCAGCTCGCCGGGCGCATCACCGTGCAGAGCGGGTTGGGCAGGGGCCGGACCGCCAACGGCGAGCTGTCGGTCGTGAAGGGGCGCTACTCCGCGTACGCGCGCAACCTGACGATCGAATCCGGGCGGCTGCTCTACCGGGGCGGGCCGATTGACGACCCGGGTATCGAGATCCGGGCCGTGCGCCGCTACCCGGACGTGACGGCCGGGATCAATGTCAGTGGCACCTTGAAGCAGCCGCAAGTGTCCTTCTTCTCCAATCCGTCGCTGTCGCAATCGCAGATCATGTCCCTGCTGCTCTCCGGCGGCGGCTCGCTGCAGGCGCTGCAGACCAGCGCGGCCGCACAGACCCAGCGGAATACGGCCGCGAACGAGTTGCTGACCCAGGGCGGGGCGCTGCTGGCGCAGCAGATCGGCTCGCGGATCGGCCTGCCCGATGTGACCCTGCAGACCGATCTGAACAACCAGACTTCGCTGGTGCTGGGCAAGTATCTCTCGCCGCGGGTGTATGTCAGCTACGGCGTCGGGCTCACCGAGCAGCTCTCGGCCGTCAATCTGCGATACACCATCGGCAATCACTGGACCGTGCGCCTGCAGGCCGGGCAGGGCAAGACGCTCGGGATGAGCAAGAGCGGGGCGATCGGCGGGCTGGATCTGGTGTTCACCGTGACCAAATGAGGGCTGAATGAGGGATTGACTCCGGTGAATTAATATGCACAATTCGTGCACTTTTATGCACCAGCCTTCGGATACCTGACCCCCAATGGACGCCGAGCAACTCGACCGACGCCAGAGCATCCTGCGCATCCTGCGCAGCGGCGTGGTCCATCGCCAGGCGGACCTGACGCGGCTGCTGCGCGAGGAGGGTTACGAGGTGACCCAGTCTTCGGTCAGCCGCGACCTGCGCGATCTCGGGGTGCTCAAGGCGAGCGGCCGCTACATCCTGCCGCCCGAGGATCTCACGCGTACCCATGGCGATTTCGCGACGCTCGGTCAGTTTGTGCGCGGGTTGCGGCGCGCGGGGGCCTCCCTTACCGTACTTCGCACCACCACCGGCTCGGCGCAGAGCGTCGCGGTCGCCATCGACCGCGCGGATTGGCCGGAGGTTGCCGGCACCCTTTCCGGCGACGACACGATATTCATAGCCACCGCCTCACCGCGCGCGCAGGACGAGCTTGTCGCGCGGCTTCAGGCGCTCTTTCGGATATAGCCCATGCCCACAGCTCCCACACCGGGCAAACAGCCCATCGTTCTGGCCTATTCCGGCGGCCTCGACACCTCGTTCCTGGTGCCCTGGCTGACCGAGACCTACCGCCGGCCGGTCATCACGTTGACGGTCGATACCGGCGGCATCGACGCCGAGGCGGCCCGCACGCTCGCGGAGCGAGCCCGCGCGCTGGGGGCGATCGAGCATCATCAGATCGACGCGCGCGCCCAGTACTTCGAGCAGGTGCTGCGGTTCCTGATCATGGGCAATGTCCGGCGCGGTCAGGTGTATCCGCTGTGCGTGGGCGCCGAGCGGGTGATGCAGGCGCAGACGCTCGCCCACATGGCGCGCAAGTTCGGCACCTCCATGATCGCGCACGGCTGCACCGCCGCCGGCAACGACCAGGTGCGATTCGAGGTCGCGCTGCGCACGCTCGCGCCGGAACTCGAGGTCCTCGCCCCGGTGCGCGACCGGGCCTTCAAGCGGCCGGAAGAGCTGGCGTTCCTGCAGGAGCGTGGTCTGCCGGTGCCGCCGTTCGGTGCGGCCTACTCGATCAACCGTGGCCTGTGGGGCGTGACCATCGGCGGCCAGGAGACCCTCACGTCCTCGGGCGGCATTCCCGAGGAAGCCTGGGTTCTGACGCGGGAGGCGTTCACACGTCCGCGCCCGCCCGAGCACCATGTCATCGCCTTCGAGCGCGGCCGGCCGACGGCCCTCGACGGCCGCTCGCTGGAGCCGGTGACGCTGATCGAGGCGCTGGAGTCGCTCGCCGCGCCGTTCGGCATCGGCCGGGGCATCCACCTCGGCGATACCATCATCGGCACCAAGGGCCGGGTAGCCTTCGAGGCACCGGCCGCCGAGGTGTTGCTCACCGCGCATCGCGAGCTGGAGAAGCTCGTCCTGACGGGCCGCCAGCAGCGCATCAAGGAGCTGCTCGCACAACCCTACGGCGACCTGGTGCATGAGGGGCAACTGCTCGATCCGGTCTGCCGCGACATCGAGGCGCTCCTCGAGTCCTCGCAGGCGCGCGTGACCGGCACGGTACGGATGGCGCTGCGTCCCGGCAATCTGTTCATCGAGGGCGTCGAGTCGCCTCATTCGCTGATGAGCGCCTCCAAGGGTGTCTACGGCGAAGCCGCCGGCGAGTGGACGGCGCAGGACGCGCTCGGCTTCTCCAAGATCGTCGCCCTGACCGGCGTGTTTCACCGGCGGGCCGGCGCGCCGGCCGCGAGTGTCTGAGATGGCCAACGGCATGCGCAGCGTCGTCGTCGACAAGATCGCCTCGGTGGCCCAAGCGTGCGGGCTCTCGCACGAGGTGCGCGTTGCGGCCGACATTCCCGCCGAGGAGGGCGTGGTGATCGTGGTCGAGGTGCTGACCAACAAGGCGACCTACAATCAGCTGGAACTCAGCAGCGGCCGCATGGCCAAGGTGCGCAAGGGCGACATCGTGGTCGGCGCACTGGGGCACCGCAAGGCCCTGTTCGGCTACTCGGGCCACATCCCGCCGACGGTCAAGGTGGGCGACGTGATACAGATGCTCAACATCGGCGGGGTGCTCGGGGTATGCGATTCGATCAACCCCGACAAGGGTCAGCCGTTCGACTGCCGGGTGATCGGCGTCGTGCTGCGCTTTCCCTACCTCGGCGAGCGCATCGGTGTGCCGGCGCGGGTCGGCCACCGCCAGCTCGATCCGTCGGCGCGGTTGGAGACGCTCAACGTACCGGTCGTGGCGCTCGCCGGGACGTGCATGGAGGCCGGCAAGACCGCGGCCGCCTGCGCCGTCATCAGCCGCATGCGCCATCGCGGCCTGACTATCGATGCGTTCAAGGCCACCGGTGTCTCGCTGCGGCGCGACATTCTCGCCATGGAGGATGCCGGCGCGCGCCGCTCCGCGATCTTCACGGATTTCGGCGTCGTCACCACCACGCGCGCCAATGGCCCGGCTCTGACCCGGGCGATGCTGACCGAGCTCGCCGCCGGCAAGCCCGACGTGATCGTCTTCGAGCTGGGCGACGGCATACTCGGCACCTACGGTGTGGATGCGATCCTGGAGTGTCCCGACATCCGTGCCGCGCTGACCGGTGTGGTGCTTTCGGCCAATGATCCGGTGGCGGCCTGGGGCGGCGTGAAACTGCTGCGTGAGCGCTTCGAGATCGAGCCGTGCGTGGTGACCGGACCGGCCACCGACAACCAGGTCGGTGTCGATATGATCACGGATCAGCTGCGGGTATCCGCTTTCAACGCCATCAGCAGCGGCGCGCAACTGGGCGAGCGTGTCATGGAGGCCGTGGGCCTGGCGCGCGCAGGCGAGTCATGAGCGAGCGGATTCCCGCCGTGGTGCTCGGCGGCACCGGCTACGTGGCCGGAGAGCTGCTGCGGCTGCTCGCCGGACATCCGCGCTTCGAAGTGCGCGCGGTGATGTCGGACAGCCAGCCGGGCGAGCCGCTCGGGACGGCCTTCCCCCATCTTGCGGCGGCCTACGGCGAGGCGTGCTTCCAGCCGCACAACGAGATCCAGTCGCTGCTGACCCGTGTGCCGCACAGCGCGGTGTTCTGTGCCGCACCGCACGGAGTCTC
Source organism: Steroidobacteraceae bacterium (assembly GCA_027456605.1). Classification (GTDB taxonomy): domain Bacteria; phylum Pseudomonadota; class Gammaproteobacteria; order Steroidobacterales; family Steroidobacteraceae; genus 13-2-20CM-66-19. The sequence goes on from DAIDUQ010000018.1 coordinate 31,060, forward strand.
CGCTAAGCTCATCGATTCCCTGCTCACCGCCGCCGAGACCGCCGGCACCCGGCCACGCGTGGTGGACATCTCCGCGGACTTCCGCTTCAGGTCCGCCGACGCGTATCAGCGGGTCTACAAACATCCGCACGGCGCGCCGCAGCGACTCGCACAGTTCACCTGTGCGGTGCCGGAGCATCTGGCCGAGTCGAGTACGCCGCACGTGGCCCATCCCGGCTGCTTCGCCAGCGCGGCACTGCTGGCGAGCGTGCCGCTGCTCACCCTGGGATTGACACCGCCGCAGCTATTCGTGTCGGGGGTGACCGGCAGCACCGGGTCGGGACGCAAACCGGTGGCCGGAACCCATCACCCCGTGCGTCACAGCGATCTCTATGCCTACAGCCCGCTGGCGCACCGTCATGCGCCCGAGATCGCCGCCTGTGCCCACGCCGCCTCCGGCGTGTGGGCGGACATCGCGTTCGTTCCGCATTCCGGACCGTTCGCGCGAGGTATTCACGTGACGGTGCAGGCGCCGCTGGTGCGGCCGCTCGAGACCGCCGAGGTGATCGGTGCGCTGCGCGAGTTCTATGCCGGCTCGCGGTTCGTGCGGGTGCTCGAGGCGCCGCCGCGCGTGAAAGACGTCGTGGCGAGCAATTACGCGCACCTGAGCGCGATGAGCGATGGGCGCACGGTGGCTGTGATGTGCACTCTCGACAATCTCACGAAAGGCGCCGCCGGCGGTGCGGTGCAGTGGATGAACCGGATGTTCGGCCTGGCGGAGACCGAGGGTCTCACGACACCGGCGCCCGGTTGGACCTGACGCGAAAGAGAGCGATATGAACGCAACGACACCCGTCCATTCCGACGCGCCCGAGACACCCCGCGACGGTCTGGCGCCGGTCTACGCTCAATATCCGTTCGAGGTGGATCACGCCGAGGGGGTCTGGCTGATCAATGCGCGCGGCGAGCGCCTGCTCGATCTGTACGGCGGGCACGCGGTGGCCGCCCTCGGTTACGGGCACTCCGGGTGGACCGAGGCGCTGGCTGCGCAGACCCGCGCCTGTCAGTTCCAGACCAATGCGTTGCCGATGGCGATCCGCGCGCGCGCGGCGCAGCGGCTTCTAGCGTTCTCCCAACTCGATCTCGCCAGCGTGTTCCTGGTCAACAGCGGTGCGGAGGCCAACGAGAACGCGCTGCGGCTGGCTCTGCGGATGACGTCCCGACCGCACGTGGCGGCGCTCGAGGGCGCCTTCCACGGCCGGACCGCGGCGGCGGCGGCCGTGACCTGGGGTTCCGAGGCCTGGTACGGCTTTCCCCACAAGCCCTTCGATGTCAGCTTCATGCCGCGGCACGACTCCGGCGCCATCGCCGAGCACGTGACCGAGCGCACGGCCGCCGTCATCGTCGAGCCCGTGCAGGGACTGGCCGGCGCCGTCGATCTCGGCGCGCCGTACCTCGCCGCGTTGCGCGAGCGCTGCGACCGGGTCGGTGCGTTATTGATCTTCGACGAGGTGCAATGTGGGCTCGGTCGCGTGGGCGCGCCGTTCGCCGCCACGCTGTACGGCGTCACGCCGGACCTGCTGACGACGGCAAAAGCCCTCGGCAACGGCTTCCCATGCGCGGCGCTGCTGGCGTCGGCGCGGGTATCGGCTGCATTGAAGATCGGTCAGCTCGGCACGACCTACGGCGGCGGTCCGATGGCCTGTGCGGCCTTGCTGGCCTGCATCGAGGCGATCGAATCGCAGCAGCTGCTGGAGAACGTCCGGCACATGTCGGAATTGATCCGGCGCACCTGCCATGCCGGGCCGGTGAGCGCCATTCAGGGCGAGGGGCTGCTGCTTGGGCTGCGGACGCGCCGCCCGGCCAAGCAGGTCCAGGCCGAGCTGCTGCGCCGCGGCATCCTGGCCGGTACGGCGACCGATCCGGAGATCCTGCGGTTGCTGCCGCCCTTCATTCTCCAGGCGCAGCACGTCGACCTGCTGCGCCGGGCGCTGGCGGACATCGGCGAATGAAACGTTTCCTCGACCTGGCGGAGCTCGCCCGCGAGGAGGTGCTCGAGCTGCTGGAGCTGGCCGGACGGCTGGAGCGGCAGCCGGAGCCGCGCGCGCTCGAGGGCAAGATCCTGGGCCTGCTGTTCATGAACCCGTCGCTACGCACGCTGGCCTCGATGCAGGCCGGCATGGCGCGGCTCGGCGGCGGCTCATTCGTGATCACACCGGGACAGGGCACCTGGCAGCTCGAGACACGCCTCGGAGCGGTGATGAGCGGCGCGGCCGCAGAGCACGTGCGTGAAGGCATCCCGGTGCTGGCCTCCTATTGCGATGCGCTCGGCATCCGCGCCTTCGCCGACGGCCGAGATCTGGCCGCCGATCTGGCCGAGACAAACTTCAATGCCATGGCGGCGCTGACGGCGAAGCCGCTGATCAACCTCGAATCCGCCGTCAATCATCCCTGTCAGGCGCTTGCCGACTGGAAGACGATGGACGATCTGGGCGTGCCGCGGCATGGCCGCTTCGTGCTCTCCTGGGTCTATCACCCCCGGCCCCTGCCGTTGGCGGTCCCGGCCGCGGCGCTGCACATGGCGGCTCTGCGCGGGATGGAGGTGGTGGTGCTGCGGCCCGAAGGCTTTGCGCTGCCGCAGGCGATCATGGACAAGGCTCGTCGCGCCGCCTCGATCAGCGGCGGCTCGATTCGCGAGAGCGACGTACGGCGAGAGGCCCTCGTGGGCGCGGATGTCATTTACGCCAAGGAATGGGGTGCGACCGAATGTTACGGCGATGCGGCGGCGGACGCGCGTGTGCGCGGCGCACACGCCGACTGGTGCGTGCGCGGCGATTGGTTCGAGCACGCGGCGCCGGACTGCCGCCTGATGCATTGCCTGCCTGTGCGGCGCAACGTCGCCGTGGCCGACGAGGTTCTCGACGGTCCGCGCAGCGTCGTGCTGCGCGAGGCGTACAATCGCCTGACGGCGCAAATGGCGGTGTTGTACCGTCTACTGAAGGGACTGTGATCCAGCCATGGCTATCGATATTTTGACGAAGGCTCTCAACTGACATGATCATGCAACCCGGGGACCAGGCACTGGCCATACGCGCGCTGAAGAGCGCGGCACCCTACATCCGCATGTATCGCGGCAAGACGTTCGTGGTGAAGGTCGGCGGAGGGGTGTTTGTCGACGACGCCGCGACGCGCGCGCTCATCGAACAGATCGCTCTGTTGCATTATTTTGGCGTCCGCGTCGTGTTCGTGCACGGCGGCGGTCCGCAGGTCACCGAGTTGGCTAACGCGCTCGGTGTGGATTCGCGCATGGTGGAGGGTCGCCGCGTCACCGACCGCCGCTCGATAGACGTTACCGCGATGGTGCTCAACGGCACGATCAATACCCACATCCTGGGCGTATGCCGCGAGCTGAACATCGAGGCCGTCGGGGTAAGCGGCGTCGATGCCGGCCTGGTGCGTGCGCATAAGCGCCCGCCGGTCAAGATGGCCTCGAATGGCGAATTGGTCGACTTCGGGTTCGTGGGCGACATCGACGTGGTCGATCCGACGGTGCTGCGCAAGCTTCTGGACAGCAATTTGATGCCGGTGGTGAGTCCCCTGTCGGCCGACGACGAAGGAACTCTGCTCAACATCAATGCCGACACGGTGGCCGCCGCCCTGGCCGCGGCGCTCGACGCCGAGAAGCTCGTCTTGTGCACCGGCGCGCCGGGAATCCTCTCTGATAGGGCTGATCCGGGCTCGCTCATCTCTTACACCGATCTGGCCGGCCTGCGCGAGCTGCGCGAGCAGGGGGGCATTGCCGAGGGCATGCTGCCGAAGGCCAAGGCCATCGAAGCGGCCATTCGCGGCGGGGTGCGCCGCGTCCACGTGGTGTCGTACCAAGCGCCGGAGGGCATCCTCGGCGAGGTGTTCACCAACGAGGGGACCGGCACGCTGATCGTCGCGGACGTCACCGCGCTGACGCCGGCCGAGCAGCAGGGTGCGGGGAGCTGAGCATGAGCCGGCTGTGGGACAAAGGCGTGCCCCTCGATGAGCGGGTGCTGCGCTTCACCGCCGGGGAAGATTTCAACCTCGACGAGAGGCTCATCGCCTATGACATCCGCGCGTCGATCGCGCATGCCGAGATGCTGCACGACCGGGGATTGCTGGCCCGGGTGGACCTCGAGGCCATCCGCGGCGGCCTGACGGCGCTCGGCGAAGCCCATGCCCAGGGGCAGTGGCACGTGGAACTCGCCGACGAGGATGGGCACACCGCTTTGGAGCGCCGGTTGATTGAACGAATCGGCCCCGCGGGGGGCCGTGTCCATCTCGGGCGCTCGCGTAACGATCAGGTGCTCACCGCCCTGCGGCTCTATCTGCGCGAGGCGGTCGAGGAACTGAGCGCCGGCGCGATATCGGTCGCCGAGGCGCTCGAGCGGCTCGGCACGCGCGAGCAGACCACGGCGCTCCCGGGCTACACCCACATGCAGCAGGCGATGCCGAGCTCGGTGCCGTTGTGGGCTGGCGGCTTCGCCGCCGAGATCCGCGACGATGCGGAGGCGTTGCGCCACGTCCATCGCCGCCTAGGCCGCAATCCGCTCGGATCGGCGGCCGGCTTCGGCACGCCGGGTCTACCGCTCGACCGAGAGGCGACACGCGAGAAGCTCGGATTCGCGTCCGTGCAGGAACCCGTGACCGCCGTGCAGCTCTCCCGCGGTAAGGCCGAGGCGGAGCTGCTCTTCCACGTCACCGTCCTGTTGCAGGACGCCGGACGCCTGGCCGCCGACGTGCTGCTCTTCTACACGGAGGAATTCGGCTTCGTGCGGCTGCCCGAGGCGTTCACCACGGGCTCCTCGATCATGCCGCAGAAGCGCAATCCGGACGTCTTCGAGCTGATCCGCGGCCGCTCGGCCACTGCCCAGGCATGCCTGCTGGAGGCCTTGGCCATCTGTGCCAAGCTTCCGTCGGGCTACCAACGCGATCTGCAGCTGTTGAAGTTTCCGCTGTTCCGCGCCATCGATCTGGCGCTGGAGACGCTCGGCATCCTGCCCGGCGCGCTCGACGCGCTCTCGTTCCGGACCGAGCGCATCCGGTTGGACCCGGCCATCCACGCCGCGGAGGAAGCTAACCGCCTGGTCGTGCGCGAGGGCATTCCCTTCCGTGAGGCCTACCGGCGAGTGGCGGCGAAGCTGAAGAGATCGGAATAGACCGGGCCTCCCGGCGCAGCAGGCTCGCCGCCGGCGCACTGTCGGCCCGCATGAGCGCGACGTCCCGTCCCGGACGCCAGATCCACAAGATTCAGCACCGCGGTGCATTTTTCGATTCGCAGTCCCATGGACTTGAAGTTCAAGGTCCACGGGGTGCCCGGGCCATTTCCGGCGGCGCACCCGGGCGGCACCCCGTCTCGGCGTGTCCGGTGCGCCGCGCGATCCGGATACCGCCCGCTCTCGCGCCGGCGGTTCAGGCATAATGCCGCGGTGATCGGCCAGGTGCGCTCTCAGAATCTGCCGCGGCCGGCGCCTTCGGAACGGGCCTTCCGCGGCGGCGACGCCTTCTATCTCCCGAATTTCTGCGCTTCGCGGGCCGCGTTCGCCATCGTCGTCGTGGCGGAGCTGACCGCCATCGTGGTATCGATCGCGCGCAGCGCGGCGCAGGGCTTCTGGTCGGAGCTGGCGCTCAGCTCGCTGTTTCTCCTGTGGGTCGGATTGATGTCGGCGGCGCTGCTGTGCGTGCTGCGCCCGCTGCTCGCGCGGCTCGGGGAGCAACGGGGCTCGAGCGTCGCGCTGGCGCTGATGACCGCGGTGGTCGCGGCGGTATCCGCCAGCGTGTTTCTGCTCGGCCACTCGCATCTGGTACGGGCTGCCGGCGCGAACGCACTGTTCCCGCGGCGCCTCGGGCCGTTCGTGATGCGCAACACGGCCATCGGTTTCGTCATCGCGGCCGTGACGCTGCGCTATTTCTATGTCACGCACCAATGGCGGCGCAACATCGAGCTGCGCGCCGCGGCGCGGGTGCACGCCCTGCAGGCGCGTATCCGTCCGCATTTCCTGTTCAACAGCATGAACACCATCGCCGCGCTGACTCGCACCGCGCCGCGCGAGGCCGAGCAGGCCGTGCAGGATCTGGCTGACCTGTTTCGGGCCTCGCTTGCCGAGCCGCTCGAGACCATTACGCTCGCCGATGAGCTCGAGATCGCACGCACCTATCAGCGCATCGAGCAGCTGCGCCTCGGCGAGCGGCTGCGCGTGGTCTGGCGTGTCGAGGCCCTGCCGCTCGATGCGCGTGTGCCGGGACTGCTGCTGCAGCCGCTGCTCGAGAACGCGATCTACCACGGCATCGAGCCGCGACCGGCCGGCGGCATCGTCGAAATCAACGGCGAGCGCGCCGGCGAATTGCTCTCGCTGGTGGTGCGCAATCCTCTCGGTGCGCGGGCGCGCGAGCATGAGGGCAATCAGCTCGCGCTGCAGAACATCCGCGAGCGCCTGACGCTGCACTACGGCGCGCGGGCGCTGCTGAAGGCCGGCCGTTTCGACGAGGAATATATTGTGACGCTGCGGTTTCCGTACATTCCGGCGCTGGCGCCCGCGAGCGGCGCGCGAAGCTGAGGGCCGACCATGCTCAGGGTGCTCATCGTCGATGACGAGCCGCCGGCGCGCGAGCGGCTCGGTCAGCTGTTCGCCGAGATCGGCGACGCGCAGATCGCCGGGGAGGCGTCCACGGGGCTCGAGGCGCTCGAGCAGACGGTGCGTCTGGCGCCGGATGTCGTGCTGCTCGATGTGCGCATGCCCGGGCTGGACGGCATCGAGACGGCGCGTCACCTGAGTGCTCTGCAGGAACCCCCCGCGGTCATTTTCACCACCGCATACGATCAATATGCGGTCCATGCCTTCGAAACGCACGCGGCCGGCTATCTCCTCAAGCCCATCCGCAAGGACAAGCTCGCCGCGGCGCTCGCGCATGCGGGACGGCTGACGCGTCCGCAGCTGCGGCAGTTGGCCGCGGCGACCGGCGCCCGCGGCCGGACACACATCGCGGCACGGCGCCGCGATCAAGTCAGCCTGATCGCCGTGGAAGAGATTCTGTATTTCCAGGCGGATCAGAAGTACACCACGGTCCGGCACACCCAGGGCGAGGACCTGATCGAGGAGTCGCTGCGCACGCTCGAGGAGGATCTCGGGGAGAATTTCGTGCGCATTCATCGCAATACACTGGCCAATACCCGCTACCTGCAGCGCATCGTGCGTGACGCGGACGGGCATTACTGCGTCCTGCTGCGCGGGTGTTCCACCCCGTTGCCGGTCAGCCGCCGCCTGGCCGGGGAGCTGCGCGAGCGGTTCAGGGTCTGACCGCAGGCAAGCACTTACGGTATGCTCGCGCCGATGCGCATCGGCTTCACCAAGATGCACGGCCTCGGCAACGACTTCGCGGTGTTCGATGCGCCGGCCGGGCCCGCACCCCTTGCGCAGGCGCAGCTGCGCCGGCTCGCCGACCGCCACACCGGCATCGGTTTCGATCAGGCGTTGCTGCTGCAACCGCCGCAGCGAGCCGGAACCGACGCGTTTTACCGCATCTTCAACGCCGATGGGCGCGAAGTGGAGCAGTGCGGCAATGGTGCGCGCTGCATTGCCGCACTGATCGCCGGGCGCGGCGCCGGGCGCGGCGGCGTCGTCACGCTCGACAGTCCGGCCGGGCTGGTGCACGCGCGTGTGCGGCCCGGTGGGCCGGTTTCGGTGGACATGGGGGCGGTGCGCTTCGAACCGGCCGCCCTGCCGTTCGATGCGCCACAGGAGGCCGACCGCTATCGGCTCGAGGTCGAGGGCGAGGTGCTCGAGATCGGCGCGGTCTCGATCGGCAATCCCCATGCGGTGCTGCTCGTCGACTCGGTCGACACCGCGCCGGTGGCACGCCTGGGTCCGGCGATCGAGCATCATCGGCGCTTCCCCAGACGGGTCAACGCCGGGTTCATGCAGGTGCTGGACCGCGCGCGCGTGCGCCTGCGCGTGTACGAGCGCGGCGCCGGCGAGACGCTCGCCTGCGGCACGGGCGCATGCGCGGCGGTGGCGGTCGGACGCCGTTGGGGTCTGCTCGATCGCGACGTCAGCGTCGGCGCGCGCGGCGGCGAGCTGCTCGTCAGCTGGGGTGGTCCCGGCGAGTCCATCTGGTTGACCGGACCGGCCCAAGTGGCCTTCGAAGGTCATATCGATCTATGAGGAGCTGCCACTCATCATGACAACACGCGAAGCCCACGAAATCACCGCGAGCGAGGTGGACGAGGAGTCCGTCGCCGCGTTCCTGCAACTCAACCCGGACTTCTTCGAGCGCCACCAGGGGTTGCTGCTGCGATTGCGGCTGCCGCATGCGCGCGGCGGCTCGACCATCTCGCTCGTGGAGCGTCAGATCGAGGTGATGCGCGAGAAGCACGCGCAGCTGGATGGCAGGCTCGCCGAGCTGCTCGCCGTCGCCCGCGCCAACGACGTCGTCGCCGACAAGCTGCACCGCTTCACGCGCCGGCTCCTGCTGGCCGGCAGTCGCGCCGATGCGATCGGGCGGATCGAGACCAGCCTGCGCGAGGACCTCGACGCCTATCACAGTGTGCTGCTGCTGGTCGGGGAATACCCGGATCTGGCGCCGCAGCGCTTCGTGCGCGCCGTCAGTCCGGAAAGCCCGGCGCTGAAGTCCTTCGAGACGCTCTTCAGCGGCGGCAAGCCCCGCTGTGGTCAGGTGCGCGATTCGCAGCGCGAGCTGCTGTTCGGGCCGGACTCGGCGCAGATCGCCTCGGTGGCGCTCGTGCCGCTGATCGACAAGGGCGCCCCGCTTGGCCTGCTGAGCCTTGGCAGTCCCGATCGCGACCGATTCCATCCGGGCATGAGCACCGAATTCCTGGCCCGCATGGCGGACCTGATCGTCGATGCCCTGACGCTGCGCCGCGGTGCCTGAGCGCCAAGCGGCCGCGGCGGTGGAGATGAGTCCCGAGGCAAGCGACTGGTTGGAGCGCTTCCGGCGCTATCTCGCGAACGAGCGGCGCGCATCATTGCACACCGTCTCGAGCTACCTGCGCGACCTGCGCGCGCTGAGCGCGTTCTGCACTCGCGAGGGAATTGCGCGGTGGAGCGACCTCGATGCCGTGCGGGTGCGCATGTTCGCCGCGAAAGCGCATGCCGGCGGGCTGGCCCCGCGCAGCGTCCAGCGGCGCCTCTCGGCGGTGCGCAGCTTCTATGATTTCCTGTTGCGCGAGGCCCAGGTGCAGCGCGAGCGGGGCGCTGCCGGCGCGGGCGGCGATCTGCGGGCGCTGCGGGGCAATCCGGCGATCGAGGTGCGCGCGCCCAAGGCCGCGCGCCGGCTTCCCGGTACGCTCGACGCGGACCAGATGGCGCGATTGCTGGCCCTCACGGAGACCACGCCCCTTGCGGTCCGCGACTGCGCCATGATGGAGCTGCTGTACTCCTCGGGACTGCGGCTCGCCGAGCTCACGGGGCTCGACCTCGAGCATCTCGATCTGTGCGACCGCACCGTACGGGTGCTCGGCAAGGGCCGCAAGGAACGGATCGTGCCCGTCGGAGGCAAGGCCGTGCAGGCCCTCGAGCGCTGGCTGAAGCAGCGTGCCGCCTGGGCAGCCGAGGCCGAGCAGGCGCTGTTCCTCGGGCGCGGCGGCCGGCGGCTCGGCCGCCGGCAGATCGAGAAGCGCATCCTCTATTGGGCGCGCCGCCAGGGCCTGCCGCAGCACGTGTACCCGCATTTGTTCCGCCATTCCTTCGCCTCGCACCTGCTCGAATCCGGCGCCGAGCTGCGTGGCGTGCAGGAGTTGCTCGGTCATGCCGATATCGCCACGACGCAGATATACACGCACCTTGATTTCCAG
>DAIDUQ010000019.1:0-13800 GCA_027456605.1 Steroidobacteraceae bacterium
TCGTTGAATGAACTTGTAAATTCCCATACGCCGGTCATGCAGCAGTACCTGCGGATCAAGAGCCGCCATCCCGACGTACTGCTTTTCTACCGCATGGGCGACTTTTACGAGCTCTTCTACGACGACGCGCGCCGGGCCGCGGCGCTGCTGGACATCACCCTCACCGCGCGCGGCCACTCCGCCGGACAGCCCATCCCCATGGCCGGCGTCCCGGCGCACAGCGTGGAGGCGTACCTGGCGCGACTCGTCCGCAAGGGCGAGAGCGTAGCCATCTGCGAACAGCTCGGCGATCCGTCCCAATCGAAGGGACCGGTCGAGCGCGAAGTGGTGCGGATCGTCACCCCGGGCACGGTGACCGATGCGGCGCTGCTCGATGAGCGCAACGATACGCTGGTCGCGGCGCTGGCCCGGGACGGGGAGCGCTTCGGTCTGGCCTGGCTCGACCTCGCCGCCGGACGGTTCACCGTGCTCGAGTCGAGCGGCTCGAGCGCGCTCGCCGCCGAGATCGAGCGCCTGAAGCCGGCGGAACTGCTGATCCCGGAGGGAACGATCGAGCCGCCGGGTCGCGCCACGGCGCGGCGCACGCGCCCGCCGTGGCACTTCGAGCTGGCGAGCGCCTCGCGGCTGCTCACCGACCAGCTGGGCACGCTCGACCTGAAGGGCTTCGGCGCCGACGATCTGCCCCTGGCGATCTGCGCCGCCGGGGCGCTGCTGCAATACGTGCGCGACACGCAGAAGACCGCGGTGCCGCACATTCGCGCGCTCACCGTGGAGGAGCGCTCCGACGCGCTGGTGATCGATGCGGCGACCCGCCGCAATCTCGAGCTCGATGAGAGTCTCGGGGGCCGCGAGGATGCCACGCTCTTCGCGCTGCTCGACGTGTGCGCCACGACCATGGGCTCGCGGCAGCTGCGGCGCTGGCTGAACCGGCCGCTGACGGATCACGAGACGCTGCGGCAGCGCTATCAGGCGGTCGGCGCGCTGCTCGATGCACGCCGCTTCGAGGAGCTGCGCGAGCGGCTGGGCGCGATCGGCGATATCGAGCGCATCCTGGCACGCGTGGCGCTGCGCTCGGCGCGCCCGCGCGACCTGACACAACTGCGCGCTTCGCTCGCGGCCGTTCCGGCCGTGCACGCCACGCTGGCGCCCATCGATTCCCCGCTCATCGCGGCCGTCGGGGAACGCATCGACGCGCACGAGGAAGCCGTCACGCTGCTCGCTCGCGCCCTCGCCGAGGAACCGGCCACCTTCCTGCGTGACGGCAATGTGATCGCCTCGGGGTATGACGCCGAGCTCGATGAGCTGCGGCGGATCGCCACGCATACGGATCAGTTTCTCCTCGAGCTCGAGCAGCGCGAGCGCGAGCGCTCGGGCATCGGCACACTGAAGCTCGGCTACAACCGCGTGCAGGGCTACTTCATCGAGATACCGCGCAAGGACGCCGAGCGCGCACCGAAGGAATACGTGCGCCGCCAGACGGTCAAATCGGCCGAGCGCTTCATCACCCCGGAGCTCAAGAGCTTCGAGGATCGGGTGCTCGGCGCGCGCGAGCGCGCGCTGGCCCGGGAGAAGGATCTCTACGAGGACATCCTGACCCGGCTCATCGAGCGCCTGGCATCGCTGCAACGCACCGCGACCGCCCTCGCCGAGCTCGATGCGCTCGGCGCGCTCGCCGAGCGGGCCGGCGCATTGCAGTGGTGCGAGCCGCGGCTCACCGACGAGCCGGTGATCCAGATCAGCGCCGGCCGGCATCCGGTGGTCGAGCGCTTCGCCGCCGATGCGTTCGTCCCCAACGACCTCGGACTCGACGCCGCGCGGCGCATGTTGATCGTCACCGGACCCAACATGGGCGGGAAGTCGACCTACATGCGCCAGACGGCCATCATCGTGATCCTGGCCCACATCGGCAGTTGCGTCCCGGCCGAGCGCGCGCTTATCGGCCCGATCGACCGCATCTTCACGCGCATCGGCGCGGCCGACGATCTGGCCGGCGGCCGCTCGACATTCATGGTGGAGATGACCGAAGCCGCCAACATCCTGAACAACGCCGGGGAACGCAGCCTGATCCTGATGGACGAGATCGGGCGCGGAACCAGCACCTACGACGGCCTGTCGCTCGCCTGGGCGATGGCCCGGTACATCGGCACGCATCTGCGGTCCTTCACGCTGTTCGCGACTCACTACTTCGAGCTGACCCGACTCGCCGGGGAGATCGAGGGCTGCGCGAATGTGCACATGGATGCCACCGAGCACGCCGATCAAATCGTCTTCCTGCACGCGGTCAAGGAAGGGCCGGCCAGCCGCAGCTACGGTCTGCAGGTGGCGCAGCTTGCCGGCGTGCCGCGCGCCGTCATCGCGCAGGCGCGCCAGTACCTCGAGGCACTCGAGGCGCAGCGCGACGAGCACGAGCCGGTCGCGCAGCCGCAGCAGGAGTTGCCGCTGTTCGCCGCCGCCGAGCCGGCGCCGGACCCGCTGCGCACGGCGCTCGAGGCGCTCGACCCCGACGAGCTGACCCCCAAGGCCGCCCTCGAGGCGCTCTACCGGCTGCGGCGGCTGCTGCCGGACGGCGGAACAGGAACGTCGTAATTCACGATGACGTGATCAGAGCCGCCGTACACCGGGACGATCGCGCCGGACCCGGGAACCCGGTACGCCAGAATGAAGCGTTCGTCCGCACCGCGTCCGGCGAATGCCCGCGTGCCGCCCGACTGTCGTCCTGAAATGTCGATGCAGGTTCGGACCGTTCGCCGGCACAGACGGACCTCCAGTCGCGGCGGGGTACGGGACAGACTCCACGACCAATAGACCGTCGTAATCGCGGAGGCGCCGGGGGGGCCGGCGGTCGGACGCAGATCGAGCCCGTACCAGCGTCCTTCCGCGTAGATGGTAGGCCCGCCGCCCACGCTTTCCCAGGCGCCGGCCGTCAACCGGTGCGCGACCGCCGTCAGCCACGGCAGGAGCAGCAGCAGGGCAGCGGCCATGGACTTTCGCAGTCTCATCCGCGGCACCACCCCGCCCCGCTCGCGCAGCGCGCGCTTCGCCCCAAGGTTGTGGCAACAGAGCGTTGGGCTCACGGATACCCCGTTGATCGTGCGTATACTGTGCCTCAGTCGTGTCACGGACGCCATCCACTCCAGGATCGATGCCGGTCCAAGCTGCCGCCGTCTCATTCCGCCTATGCCGCAGAAGCCGAATCCTGCCCCCGTCCCGCCGCTGTCGAATCTGCTGATCCGCGCGGCCACGGCAAGCGATCTCGACCTCATCCGCACGCTGCTCGAGGGCGATGGCCTGCCCGCGAGCGATCTCGAGGCCGTGCACCCGGGATTTCTGCTCGCCTGCGCCGGGACACAGATCGCCGGCGCGGGGGCGCTGGAGCGCCACGGTGAGGCGGCGCTGCTGCGCTCGCTCGTCGTCGCGGTGGCCTGGCGAGGCCGCGGCCTCGGACACCGTCTGGTCAAGTCGCTGGAACGACAGGCGCGCGCCGCGGGCGTGCGCACCCTGGTGCTGCTCACGCAGACCGCGCAGGAATTCTTCGCGCGACTCGACTACGGGGTGATCGCGCGCGAGCAGGCGCCGGCCGCGGTGCGCTCGAGCAGCGAGTTTCGCTCGCTCTGTCCCGCGAGCGCGATCTGCATGGCGAAATCGCTGCACTGAGCGCCGCGCCCGCGCGGCGCGGACGGTATCGCGCGACAAACTCGGGCCGCGTCACTCTCCGGCCGTGCAGAAGCGTCCCTCGCGCAGGAAATGCGCCGTCTCGCGCGCGACCCGCGCCGACACCAGCATGCCCGCGTGGCTCACCGGCACCACGATGTGGGCGCTCGCGCCCGGCAGCCGTGTCTCGCTGACCGCGACGGTACCGTCACTCTCCTCGTCAAACCCCGCGACGAACTGACCAACCCCGAACGAGTGGGAGCCCGCGATGATGCCGAGGGGTCGGTCGCAGCGCCAACGCCGCTGTCGCGGGGTCAGCAGCTCCTCGGCCACCGCCCGGCCCATGAGCGCGCTCATGAAGGGCGCCTGGCCGGCCTGCTCGGCTGCGCGGCTCGCCACACACGGCGTGGCCAGGAATACCACGCGGCCCGGCGGGCTGGCGTAGCGCTCGAAGAAACTGTAGATGACCAGCCCGCCCAGGCTGTGCCCGACGAAATGCAGGTTCGGGGGATCGATCGCGGCCACGAATGCGGCGAGTCGGGCGCTGATCTGATCCATGCCCTGCTGCGCCGCCGAATAGCTGAAGGCATGCACCTCGGCGCCGACCTCGCGCGCGAGCCGGTAGCGCAGCAGCAGGCCCTCGCCGCCGGACATCCACAGTCCGTGGACGTAAATGATGTGGTGTGTCCCGCGTGCCATCAGGTCGGATCGTAACCGAGCGTGCCCGCGCGTGCGGGCCCTTCGGCTCGCTATGCGCCGGCGGCTTCGGCATGGTGGCACGCAACGTACCGCCCGTCGATCTCCCGCAGGATCGGACGCTCCGCGATGCAGCGCGCGTCGGCGAGCGGACAGCGGGTCCGGAAGGCGCACCCCGAGGGCAGCGCGAGCGGCGAGGGCAGCTCGTCGCGCGCCGGCGCGGCGCGGCGCTGGCGGGCGAGCGTCGGGTCGGGAATCGGCACCGCCGAGAGCAGCAGCCGCGTGTACGGATGCAGGGGCCGCGCGTACAGCGCATCGCGGTCCGTGATCTCCATCACCCGCCCCAGATACAGCACCATCACGCGGTCGGCGATGTGGCGCACGGTGGCCAGGTCGTGCGCGACGAAGATGTAGGTCAAGCCGTGCTCGGCGCGCAGGTCGAGCAGCAGATTGATGACTTGCGACTTGATCGATACGTCCAGCGCCGAGACCGGCTCGTCGCAGACCACCAGCTCCGGCGCGATCACCAGCGCGCGGGCGATGCCGATGCGTTGCGCCTGGCCGCCGGAGAACTCGTGCGGGTAACGGTTGATCTGCGCCGGCAGCAGACCGACCTGCTGCATCATGCGCAGGACACGCTGTTGGCGCTCGGCGCGGTCCATGCGCGGCAGCAGCGCCTTCAGCGGCTCCGCGATGATCTCACCGACCGTCATGCGCGGATCCAGCGAGGCGAGCGGATCCTGAAAGATCATCTGCATGGAGCGGCGCAACGGACGCAGCGCGGCTTTCTCCAGCGTGGTCAGCTCCACGCCGCGCAGGCGCACACTGCCGGCGGTCACCGGAATCAGTCTCAGCAGCGCGCGCGAGAGCGTGGACTTCCCGCAGCCGGATTCGCCCACGACCCCGAGAACCTCGCCGGGGCGGACATCGAAACTGACCTGGTCGACGGCGCGCAAGGTGAGCGGGGACCGCAGCAGCCCCGGGCGGCGCACTGGAAAGTGCACATCCAGGTCGCGGACTTCCAACAAGGCAGGCTCGCTCACGCGCCGATCTCCGCACGGCCGAGCGCGCCGTTGTAATGACACGCCCGCAGGTGCGCGTCGCCGAGGGATACCAGCGGCGGCATCCGCTGGCGGCAGATCTCGGTCACATAGGCGCAGCGGGGCTCGAACGGGCAGCCGGCGGGACGCCTCGCCAGGTCGGGCGGACGACCGGGAATGGTCGCCAGACGCTCGCTGCGCGGCTGATCCAGACGCGGCACCGAGCGCAGCAGTCCTTCGGTGTAGGGATGGCGGTACGCCCCGTAGAGCGTATGGACCTCGGCCTGCTCCACCTGCCGCCCCGCGTACATCACGGTGACCCGGTCGGCGAGCTGGGCGATCACGCCGAGATCGTGTGTGATCAGCACGATGGCGGTCCGGTAGCGCTGACGCAGCTCATCGAGTAGCGCCAGGATCTGCGCCTGCACCGTGACGTCGAGCGCCGTGGTCGGCTCGTCGCAGATCAGCAGCTCCGGCTCGGTCAGCAGGGCGGTGGCGATCATCACGCGCTGGCGCATGCCGCCGGAGAACTCGTGCGGATACATCGACAGGCGCCGCGCCGCATCGCTGATGTGCACCGACTCCAATGCCGCGACGCAGCGCGCCCGCGCCTCGCGGCGCGAGAGACCGCGATGGCACTCCAGCACCTCGGTCATCTGCCGCCCGACTGTGAGGAAGGGGTTCATGGCGGTCATCGGGTCTTGAAAGATCATCGCCATACGATCGCCGCGCAGGCGCGTCAGCGCCCGTTGCGGCAGATTGAGGATCTCCTCGCCGCCCAGGCGCGCGCTGCCCTCGGCGCGGCCGTTCTTCGCCAGCAGCCCCATGATCGCCAGCCAGCTCTGGCTCTTGCCCGAGCCGGACTCCCCGACCATGCCCAACACCTCGCCGCGGCGCACCTCGAGATCGAGGCCGTTCACGGCGTACACCGGTCCGTCGCCGGTGTCGAAGCACACGCTGAGATTGCGGACCTCCAGGAGCGCGTCGGCGGCCACCTCAGCGATCCTTCGGGTCCAGCGCGTCGCGCAGACCGTCGCCGATGAAGTTGAAGCAGTACACGATCGCGGCGAGAAAAATCGCGGGAATGATCAGCATGTAGGGGTGAGCCTGCAGCACCGAGGCCCCGTCGCTGACCAGTCCGCCGAGGGAAGTGAGCGGCGCCTGCACGCCGAGGCCGAGGAAACTGAGGAAGGCCTCGAACAGGATCACCGACGGAATGGTCAGGGTCACGTAGACGGCCACGATGCCGATCAGGTTGGGCACGATGTGCCGCCGGACGATGGCGCCGTTGCCCACGCCGCTGGCGCGCGCGGCCTCGACGAACTCGCGCTTGCGCAGGCTCAGCGTCTGGCCGCGCACGATCCGCGCGATGTCCAGCCACGACACCGCGCCGATCGCGGCGAATATCAGCAACAGGTTCCGGCCGAACATCACCATCAGGACGATCACGAAGGGAATGAAGGGGACCGAGTACAGGATGTCGACGACGCGCATCATCAAACCGTCCACCCAGCCGCCCGTGAAGCCCGCGACGGCGCCCCAGGTCACGCCGATCACCAGCGTCACCAGCGTCGCCACCACGCCCACCATCAGCGAGATGCGGCAGCCCCACATGACGCGTACGAACAGGTCGCGCCCGAGCGCATCCGTGCCGAAGATGTGTCCGCCGGCGAGCGTGGGCGCGTGGAACATGAGGTTCCAGTCCGGCTGCGCATAGCCGTAGGGCCACACCCAGGGCATTACGATGGCCGCAAGTGTGATCAGGCCGAGCACCCAGAGGCTGGCGAGCGCGGCGCGATTGCGCCGCAGACGGGCCCAGGCGTCCTGCCACAACGAGCGCCCCTGGACCTCGCCCGCCGCGGCCAGGGTCTCGGCCTTGCGCGCCGCGCCGCGGCCCGGCACCCAGTTGTACCACGCGTGGCGGCGGTCGATGCTCACTGCTGCCGCGCCCTCGGGTCGAGCACGCCGTAGAGCAGATCGGCGATCAGGTTGAAGGCGATGATCAGCATCGCGTAGAGGATGGTCACGCCCATCACCAGCGTGTAGTCGCGATTCAGCGCGCCGTCGACGAAGAAGCGGCCGATGCCGGGCAGGCCGAAGATCTGCTCGACGATGATGGAGCCGGTCAGGGTGTTCACGGCGGCGGGCCCGAGGAACGAGATCAGCGGCATCAGCGCCGGTTTCAGCGCATGGCGCAGGATCACCGTGCGCTCCGGCAGCCCTTTGGCGCGCGCGGTGCGGATGTAGGGACTGTTCAGCACCTCCACCATCGAGCCGCGCATCAGCCGCGCCACATACGCGATCAGCGGCAGGGCCAGTGAGATGACCGGCAACACCAGATGCGCGGGACGGCCGTCGCTCCAGCTGCCGGCCGGCAGCCAGTGCGCCTTCACCGCGAGCACCAGGATCAGCAGCGGCGCGACCACGAACGTCGGCACCGAGATGCCGACCATGGCGCCGGCCATCGAGACATAGTCCCAGGCCTTGTTCTGTCTGAGCGCCGCGAGGATGCCGAGCGGCATGCCGATCAGCAGCGCCAGAGCGAGCGCGAGTCCTCCGAGGGTCAGGTCCACCGGCAGGCCCTGGGCGATCAGCGCGTTGACCGTGGTGCTGCGGTAGACGAACGACGGGCCGAAGTCCCCGCGCAGGATGTGCGTGAGGTAGCGCCCGTACTGTTCCCAGACCGGCTCGTTCAGGTGGTACATGCGCTCGAGGTTGAGCATCACCTGCGGGGGCAGCCGCCGCGCCATGGTGAACGGGCCGCCCGGCGCCGCGCGCAGCATGAAGAAGCTCAGGGTGATGACGACCAGCAGTGTCGGGATGGCGCTCGCCACGCGGCGCAGCACGAAGCGGATCATGGCTGGCGCACCGAGTGCGCGCGGATCCAGATGTAGCGCGCGAGGTGAAGATTCATCACGTTGGACTCGACACCCGCGACGTAGGGCTTGACCAGCAGGTTCGAATTGTAGAAATACAGCGGGATCAGCGGCGCGTCACGGTTGAGTATGGCCTCCGCCTTGTCGTACAGCGCGTAGCGACGGGCCTGGTTGGGCTCGTCCACGGCCGCCTCGACCGTCGCCTGGTAGGCCGGATTGTCGTAGTCGCCGTAGTTCATGGCGAATCCCTTCACGAACTGGTGGGCGAACGTGTACGGCGAGGGGTAGTCCCCGAGCCACGCGCTCCAGTACAGCTTGGCGTTCTTGTACTCGACGTCCTGCAGCATCACCTTCCATTGCTCCTGCCACAGAACGATGTCCGCCCCGAGCGCCTGGTGCCACATGGTGGCCAGGGCCTCCATGTAGTCGCGCGTGTGCACGCCCTCGGTCATGTACAGCAGCTTGACGCGCAGCGGATGCGCCCGCGAATAGCCGGCCGCGTGGTACAGGCGGCGCGCGACGGCCAGGCGCTTGGCCATCGGCCAGTGCGCCCAGGCGGGCGACTGGCGCGTGAAGTGCGGCAGCGGCGGAAACAGCGAGTGGGCCGGCTCGTCCATGCCCTGCATCAGCTTGTCGTCGAGCACCCGGCGGTTCAGCGTCAGCGTCAGCGCCAGGCGCAGATCGCGGTTGTCGAAGGGCTTCTCGTGCAGCAGCATGCCGAGGAAGGCCGTGCCGTACATCGGCGCCACCCGCACCTGAGCGCCCAGGGTCCGGCGCAGCCAACCGGCATCGCTCGGCGGAAACGCCGGGGTGTTGACCACATCCAGATCGCCCGCCAGATAGCGCTCGAGCGCGGCGGAGGCCGATGAAATCGGGTAATAGATCTCCTCGCGCAGGCGCACGTGGGCGGCATCCCAGTAGTACGGGTTCTTCTTCAGCGTGAGATGGCCGTTGATGACCCATTGGGTGAGGTAGAAGGCGCCGTTGCTCACCAGGTGGCCCGGGCGCGTCCAGGCCATCCCCAACTTGCGCACGGCCGGCGGGTACAGCGGCATGTAGTAGGTGTTGAACAGCATCGAGAGAAAATAGGGCGTCCGGTGGACCAGCCGCACCTCGAGGGTGTGCGCATCGAGCGCCGTCACGCCGAGCGTGTCCGGGGGCTTCTTGCCGTCGACGATGGCCTGCGCGTTGACGATGCGGGCCAACGACTGGGCATACTCCGCGGCGGTATCGGGGTTCACTTCGCGCCGCCAGGCATAGACGAAGTCGCCCGCGGTGACCGGCTTGCCGTTGGACCAGCGCGCGTTGGATCGAAGATGAAACACGTAGCGCATGCCGTGATCGGTGATCCGCCAGGACTTGGCCACGCCCGGAACGATCCGGCCGCGCGCGCTGAGCGTCACCAGGCCCTCGAACAGATCCTCCAGAACGTTGATCGCCGGAGTATCGGTGGCCAAGGACGGGTCGAGGGTACGCGGCGTCATCGCCACACGGCGCCGGAGCACCTGCTGCGATTGCGGGGCGGGCCGGCTCGAAACGGCGTAGCGATAGAGATTTCCGCCCGGATGATCCGCGGCGCTGCCGCAGGCGCTGAGCAGCGCGGCGGCCATCGCGACCCCCAGGATGCGCAGATACGGCCCGCGCGGATTCAAGCGCGGACGCTCCGCAATGGGACGGCACGAGCTCGACGGACGCGGCGCCGCGAACGAGTCGTGCGCCGCGACGGGTTCGCAGGGAATGGCACTAAGAGCATTTGCACTCGATGCGCCGGCCGGAAAGTCTCTCGGGGACAATGGTCACCCTCAGACCGGCGGATTCGCAAAAAGTGCCGCCGGAACTGTGGGACAGGTCTCCCCGCCGCCTTTCCCGGCCCGCCGCACGAGACGCTGTGATGCGGATCACGCCGCGCCCCGGTCCCGCCGGGAATCGAGACTTGCGCTCAAGCCTGCGGCTTGCGCAGCCGGATGTGCAGCTCCCGCAGCTGCGCCTCGCTCACCTCGGTCGGCGCGTCGGTCAGCGGATCGGCGGCCGTCTGCGTCTTGGGGAACGCGATCACCTCGCGGATGCTCTCGGCCCCGGCCATCAGCATCGCCAGCCGATCCAGCCCGAAGGCAATGCCGCCGTGCGGCGGCGCGCCGAATTTCAGCGCATCGAGCAGGAACCCGAACTTGCTGCGCGCTTCCTCGGCCTGGATGCCGAGCAGCTCGAATACGGTCGACTGCATCTCCTGCCGGTGAATACGCACCGAGCCCCCGCCGACCTCCGAGCCGTTGAGCACCATGTCGTACGCCTTGGCGAGCACGCCGCCCGGATCGGCGCTGACCTCGGCCGGATCGTCGCTGCGCGGCGAGGTGAACGGATGATGCATCGCCACCCAGCGGCGCTCCTGCGCGTCCCACTCGAACATCGGGAAATCGACCACCCACAGCGGCCGCCAGCCCGTCTGCACGCTGCCGAGATCCTGTCCCACCAACAGGCGCAGCGCCCCGAGCGCATCGCACACCACCTTGATGGTGTCGGCGCCGAAGAAGATCAGGTCGTTGTCGCCCGCGCCCGTGCGCTCGAGAATGCCGGCGACCTGCGCATCGCTGAGGAACTTCACGATCGGCGACTGCAGGCCCTCGCGTCCGCGCGCGCGCTCGTTGACCTTGATGTAGGCCAGCCCCTTGGCGCCGAAACGAGCCACGTACGCGGTGTAGGCATCGATCTGCGAGCGGGCCAAGGCGGCCCCGCCCGGGACCCGCAGCGCCGCGACCCGGCCGTTCGGATCGTTCGCCGGACCGGCGAACACCTTGAAGTCGCACTCGCGCACCAGATCGCCGATCTCCGTCAGCTCGAGCGCGATGCGCAGGTCCGGCTTGTCCGAGCCGTAGCGGCTCCTGGCCTCGGCATAGCTCATGCGCGGGAAAGGATCGGGCAGGGTCTCGCCGAGCACCTCCTTGAAGACATGACGCACCAGACCCTCCATCAGCGCCATGATCTGCTCCTGGGTGAGGAACGAGGTCTCGATGTCGAGCTGGGTGAACTCGGGCTGGCGGTCGGCGCGCAGGTCCTCGTCGCGGAAGCAGCGCACGATCTGGTAGTACCGCTCGAAGCCGGCGACCATCAGCAGCTGTTTGAAGATCTGCGGGGACTGCGGCAGCGCGAAGAACTTGCCCGGATGCGTGCGGCTCGGCACCAGATAGTCGCGCGCCCCTTCGGGCGTCGCCTTGGTGAGCATCGGCGTCTCGATATCGATGAAGTCCTGCGCATCGAGATAGCTCCGCATGGCGTGCGTGATCCGATGCCGCAGGCGCAGCCGGCGGCTCATGACTTCGCGCCGCAGGTCCAGATAGCGGTAGCGCAGGCGCACTTCCTCGCTCACGGTCTCATCGAGCTGGAAGGGAAGCGGCTCGGAGCGGTTGAGCACCTCGAGCTCCTCGGCGAGCATTTCCACGTGCCCGGAGGCGAGATGGGGGTTCACGGTGCCCGCGGGGCGCTCGCGCACGCGTCCCTTGACCCGGATCACGAACTCGTTGCGCAGCCGCTCGGCGTTCTTGAACAGCTCCGCGGCGTCGGGATCGAAGACGATCTGCAGCAGCCCCTCGCGGTCGCGCAGATCGATGAAAATGATGCCGCCGTGGTCGCGCCGGCGGTGTACCCAGCCGGCCACGTCGATGGTGTGGCCGATCGAGCGCGCATCGACCTGTCCGCAGTAATGTGAACGCATAAGGGGCGCGATGTTACGAAGCCCCGCCGCCCCCCGCAACCAGAACGGCGGCGCCGCGCACGTGCCCGGCGCGCAGGCAGGCGAGCGCCTCATTGGCCGCGTGCAGCGGGAAGCACTCGACGGTGGCGCGCAGGCCGAGCTGCGCGGCGCGGCGCATGAACTGCTCGCCGTCGGCGCGGGTGAGATTGGCGACCGATTCCACGCGGCGCTCGCCCCAGAGCAGCGCGTAGGGAAATGCCGGGATGTCGCTCATGTGGATCCCGGCGCAAATCACGCGCCCGCCGGGACGGACCGCGGCCAGCGCGGCCGGCACGAGCTCGCCCGCCGGGGCGAACAGGACGGCCGCGTCCAGCGGCACCGGCGGCGCCTGATCCGATCCGCCGGCCCAGATCGCGCCCCGCTCGCGCGCGAAGTCCTGGCTCGAATCATCCCCGGGCCGCGTGAACGCGTAAACGCTCCATCCGTCGGCTCGCGCCACCTGCGCCAGCACGTGCGCCGCGGCCCCGAAGCCATAGAGACCGAGATGCGTTCCCGTGCCGGCGGCCCGGTAGGCGCGGTAGCCGATCAGTCCGGCGCACAGCAGCGGAGCCAGCTCGGGCGCGGGCACGCCCTCCGGGAGCGCCAGGCAGTAGCGCGCATCGGCGACGATCTGCTCGGCGTAGCCCCCATCCACCGTGTAACCCGTGAAGCGGGCATTCGGACAGAGATTCTCGCGCCCCTCCCGGCAGTCGCGGCACACCCCGCAGGTCTGGGCCAGCCAGGGCACGCCGATGCGCTGCCCCGGCGAAAACCGCACCGCCGCGGCGCCGCGCTCGATCACGACGCCCACGACCTCGTGGCCCGGCGTGATCGGACATATCGCGTGGGGCAGCTCGCCATCGAGCAGATGCAGATCGGTGCGGCACACGCCGCACGCCTCGACGGCAATGCGCACCTGCTGCGCCCCGAGCGCCGGCGGGCTCTGGTCCTCCAGGCGCAGCGCCGCGCCCGGGGCGTGCAGCCGCATCGCTTTCACGGCACTGAGGCCTGCGGCTGGACACTGCCCTGCGGCGCGGGCGGTCCCACCACGCCGCAGGTGATGACCATCTTCATCGCCGCATCCACGGTCATGTCGAGCTCGATCAGCACCCGGCGCGGCACGATCACCAGAACACCCGCCGTCGCATTGAGCGCGGCGGAGATGTACACGGCGGCATGCGGCTCGCCGGTGCGGGCCGACACTTCCGGCACGTCCTCGGCGGTGAGAAATCCGATGCTCCAGATTCCGGGCCGGGGATATTCGAGCATCACCACCGTGCGGAAAGCGCTCGACTGCGAGAACACGCTCTCGGCGAAGCTCTTCACCCCGCCGTACACCGCCCCCACGATCGGGATGTGATGCAGCAGCTCTTCCCCGTAGACCACCAGGCGGCGGCCGATCAGGTTCGATGCCAGCAGTCCGGTGGACAGCAGCAGCAGCAAGGCGAGCAGGAGGCCCAGCCCTGCCTGGATCAACGGATCGAGCGTCTGGACCGCGTGCGCCGCCGACGCCGGCAGCAGCAGGACGAGGCTGTCCAGCGCACGGATCAGGAACAACAGCACCCACACGGTGACGCCGACCGGCAGCCAGAACAGCACGCCGGCGAGCAGCAGCCGCCGCAGGGTCGAGCGCCTGGGCTTGGCGCCGGTCGGCACCGGCCGGGCAGTCACCGGTACGCTCACGCGCTCCTCACCTCGAGCGGCGCTTCGCCGCTGGTTTGGGTGCCCGGGTCTTGGGCCGGCTCGCCGCGACCCGCCGCGTGCGCTTGCGGGCCGGGGCGGCCGCGA
Organism: Steroidobacteraceae bacterium; assembly: GCA_027456605.1. Lineage (GTDB taxonomy): Bacteria > Pseudomonadota > Gammaproteobacteria > Steroidobacterales > Steroidobacteraceae > 13-2-20CM-66-19. Next base: position 13,779 of record DAIDUQ010000019.1, read on the forward strand.
CGCCCGGCGCGGCGGGTTTGGC